>CALMGO010000072.1 GCA_937863625.1 uncultured bacterium | reverse complement strand
TTGAACGTCGGCGCCGATGACGATGTTCTCGAAGAGCACACGTGCCTTGCCGTCACAAGGTCCGGTTTCTCCTTCGACCAGCGCGGAAACGTGAACGGTTATGACGAGGCCCGTTCATGGAAAGAGGAGGTTCGCAACTACAAGGCAAAGCCCATAACAATTGAAATCCGCAGAGTCGTTCCCGGCGACGTGGCCATGCAGGCCGAAGGCGCAACCCTCTTTGACTATCACACTGTGGCGTTCAAGTTCACCGTCAAGCCTGCGGAGAAATTCTCGCAGGAATACAGTTATGTTATTCGCCAGGGCAAAAACGCCGGGCAAAACCGTATTTCTCTCGCCGCAAACCTCAAGTGACCCGGTTCCGGCCCCACAGTACCCTTTGACTGATAGAGGGGCGCATGCAGCGCCCCTCTATCTTCTTTCACCCACAATCACCAGCCACACGGCAGCCGAGAGCCCCCACACGGCGTTATACCCGATGACGAAAAGCGGCGTGAGAGTCCCAAGGTCAAGCCCCATCATCCCCTTGTTGTCTCTCATGGGAAATATCACGAATAACTGCACTGCCGTCGGCGAAAGGGAAAACACGAGCGCCCTCAGGAATGGACCTTTACGCAGGAACGGCAGTAAAAACAGCACCCCCCATATCCCGCCCCAGACGACCCTCGGATAAAGCCATGCCGCCGTAAATGCCGGCGCCATCTTGACCCCGGCCGCCTCGGCAAACCCCAGTCTCCCGCACGCCCAAACCGCAGCGCTATTGGCCAGCCCGCCCACCGAACCCGCCGCAAACACAAGCGACAGCCGCCTCGCAAATCCCCCGTTTGACGCCATTCGTCCCTCCAGTTAAGCGCGCTTCCTCTCGTTGCGTTGCCTCATTCGTCCTTGGATGCCGCGTAGTCGGCCGCGTGTGTGCCGGTCATCTCCAGTATGTCGAGCTTCACAGCCAGGTTTTGCCTGCGTACCGGCACGAGGTCCACCACCTTGAATCCGCACGTCGAGAGCACCTTTTCCATGCTGAGCGAGCACAAAGCAGCGCCGCCTCCACCTCCGCCCGCCACGGATATGCCTACTGCGGGCTTCCCTGCGATTCCCTTTGTCGCAGCCTCCACCCTCGTGATGCGCCTCAAGCGGTCGAGAAAAGTCTTGAGGCTCTCCGAAAGGTCTCCGAAGTAGACCGGGTTGGCAAAGACGGCAAAGTCCGCACTGCGAATCCCGTCCACGAGCGCCGCAAAGTCATCCTCAATGATGCACTTTCCCTCGCTGCGGCAGATGCCCCAGCCGTTGTTCTCGCACTGGCGGCAGCGTTCGATATGCATTTTCGGGAGATAATGCTCTTTCACCTCATGCCCCGCGCCCCGCGCCCCCTTTACAAAGGCCTGCCCCGCGCGCGCCGTTTGCCCCTTCTCGCTTCTGCTTCCCACGATGGATATGATTTTCACGCCGCATCTCCTTTCCGCAGGTAACTAGTCATTCATGCCAATTCTTTCACGAACCCCGGCCGCTGGCAAGGTTTTTCCACGTGTTGTGAAGTAGCGATTTGCTTGACGTGGTGCCCCCGCTTCTTATCCTGCATTAAAGATAACGTCCCCGAGCTGTGAGGTCCCATGGAAATCACTCTGGCGCAATTCATCCAGGCCGCCATTGCGGCGTTTCTCGTAGGGTTTTCCAAAACAGGCCTCCCCGGCGCAGGCATTATGATTGTGCCTTTGATGGCTGCTGCGTTCGGCGCCAAGCCTTCCGTCGGCGTCCTTTTGCCGATGCTCTTCTTCGGAGATTTTTTCGGCGTCGGCTACCACCGCAGAAGCGCCGATTGGCGTATACTCGTGCGCCTTGCGCCCTGGGTCCTTGCCGGCATAGGTGTCGGATATGTTGCGCTCGATAGCATAGGAAGCGCCGACCTGAAGACGATCTTTGGCGTTCTCGTGCTCAGCCTCGTTGCGCTGCAGTTTGCCCGCCAGTATGGCGGCACCTGGCTCGAAGAGCATCTCCCGAGGCAGTGGTGGTTCTCGGCGACGATGGGAGTGCTTGCGGGGTTCACTACGATGATCGGCAATGTCGCCGGCCCGATAATGGGCATCTACCTTCTGAGCATGGGGCTTGATAAGCACGCCTTCATGGGAACCGCGGCATGGTTCTACATGATGGTAAACGCCATCAAGATCCCGCTTAACATCAACCTCGGCCTGATAACGCCGCAGACGGCGTTCTTCGACCTCAAGATGACGCCCATCATAATCGTCGGCGCGATAGCGGGGATCTTCGCCTTCCGCGTGATTTCGCAGAAATGGTTTAATCGTATAGTTCTCGCCCTCGCTGCCGCAGCGGCGCTTCGCCTGCTGATTTCTTAATCCGCGCCGCGGCTACACCAGCTTGACTTCCTTGCCGTCCGCCTTCATCGACTTGTCGATTGCCGCAAGGACGCGCGTTGAAGTCGCGAGGTCTTTGTACGCGTACGGCATCTTCCCGGTCTTAAACATCTTGAAAAACAGCTTCGCGCCATCGACATATCCGGCGTCGTCCTTGGCTTGTTCAAACCTTGTCTCGCCGTTTTCGCCGTGCGCCGTCGCGGTAAAGACCTGCCAGCCGCAGTTGATCTCGTTTATCGTGACCACCATGCCGTTCTTGTACAGTACGGTTGCAAGAAGCATCCCGTCATAGTCCAAACCGCGCACGGACTTTATCTTGTCGCCGAAAACCTCCAGCATCATCTCTACCTGGTGCACCGCGTAAAAGAAAATGCCGTCATGAGGGTCGCGAGCATTGCCCGGCCCTGTGATCGTGACGGCCTTCACCTTGCCGAGAGCCTTGACGTTCTTGATAAACGTGTCGAGCCCGGCCGCAAATCTGAGCGTACTGAACGTCGTAATCGGCACGCGCCTGCGCCTGGCCAGTTCCACCATCTTCTTGGCATCCGCGACGCTTGCTGTGAAAGGCTTGTCAATGAAGGTCGGTATCCCCGCCTCGATAAATGTCTTCGCGTACTTGAGATGCCTGCTGCCGTGGCGAAAGTCCACTATCGCCGCATCAATCATGCCTATCATGTCCGCGGGCCGTTTCACGATCGTTGCCACGTGCCCCTTTTCGGCGACCTCGGCGTTTCTCTTGTCTTCGAGCCCGTATATCGCCACGACCTTGCCTCCCGCGATATACCCCTTCTCGCCTTTGATATTGAAAATCCGCGAGAACGTTATCGAATGGGAATTGTCCGTGCCAAGTACGCCTATCCGTATCATCGTACGCCCCCTTTGATGTGGGCCGCGCGGCAGGTGACGCCTGCCGCCTAAATAGAATTGGCAGGGGTGGAAGGATTTGAACCCTCAGCCCCCGGTTTTGGAAACCGGTGCTCTCCCAGTTGAGCTACACCCCTGCACAGCGAATACTTATACCCGCGGCGCGTTTTCTTGCAAGAGTTTTTCCGGCGCGGCGGCTACTTGAGTTCGACTTCCCAATACGCGTTATCGAGGAAGGTCTTCCACGACTGGTACTTGGGATTGCCAAGCTTAAGATGCAATACCGGGCTTCTCTTCGGCTTTACCGGCTTTCTCGTAAGATGCATGCCGGCCTCGTGCGGCGACTTCCCGCCCTTTCGGACGTTGCAGGCCACGCATGCGCACACGAGATTGTCCCACTGGCTTGCCCCGCCGCGGCTGCGCGGCACGATGTGGTCGATC
>CALMGO010000071.1 GCA_937863625.1 uncultured bacterium | reverse complement strand
GCATGCCGCTGCCTATTCCCGCCGCGAGAAACAACGCGAGGGGCAGCGCAAATACGTAGAGGATAGGCTTCCATCGCGAACTGTATGGGAAGATGATCCTTACGGCCTGGCCGATTTTGAGTTCACCGTCATCGCGCACCGTCAACCTGACCGTGTCGTCTCCCGAACGCTTGCACAGGCCGCACTTCTCGCATTCACTGCATGCGGCTATGGAAATCTCCAAGGCGCCCCCCTCACGCCGGGCCACGACGCGCCCGACCTCGGTGCAGCGTCCGTCGCTCAAACAGGCTCCTCCGGCAGGTCCCTCAACTCTTCTTCAGTTTCGACGAGCGCATCATGGATGCGCGTATCGGAGAGGTGTCCCATCAGACGGTCAAACATCTCATAAAGCTCCGTGAATTCGTTGTCACACGGGCACGGTGGGAGTTTATGAAAATCATCTCTGCTGGCCGCGTAGGCCGCCATGAACAGCCCGTCTATGGGCGCCACCACAAACTTCTTCACCGGGATACGAACCGCAACCATGGTGCCCGCTATCATCAGAAGTACCATTGCAGAGCGCACACCCCACAGCATGAGCGCCATTGCCTGGTGCCGTGACGACGACGTCACGTAGGCTACCGTTCCCGTTTCGGCCGGCTCGTCCCGTGTGGTGTATGCCCCCACTCCAACGACGGCCTTCCATTCGCCCACCTGCACGGACCTCACGTCAATGCCTTCCCCCGACGGGGCAACCAGAATCTTCCTGTTTTCCTCCGGGTCACTTGAGAGTGCGCCGGCGGTCTTTATGAGCACTTCCCCGCGCGAGTTGAAAACAGCGAAATCATGGTCGCCTGTCTCGCAATAATCCGCAATGGTAGCCGCCGACCTCAGGTCAGCCAGCGTCTCTTCAAGCGGCACCGGGCGCTCCAGAAAACTCTTCAGCCCTTCCGCGCCCTGGACTGCTATGTCATCGCGGTATTGTCCAAAGGCGCGGCTCTGGACGGCGTAATCCGCAAGGATGAAGGTAAACATGAGAACAATGATGGTGCCGCCAACCCACTGCGTCAGTTGCAGGGCAATGCGACCCTGACGAGAAGCCATACTCGCCCCCTTTCGCGCCGAACCTTACGGCCCGGCCGGTCGACCCGGTTTGCAAGCTTTCTCAGACTCCCAGACTCATTTCAAACTGTCTCAACCACCGCAACATGCCGAAGCGCACTACAATACCCTGATCAGCGTACCCACAAACTACACGGGACGCATTTACGCGTCACTCGCGCCCGGCATCCTTCTCAATCTCATCGAGATACGCCAGAGTCCTCGCAAGTTCACTCTTAAGATGGCGCAACCTCAGCAGCGACCTGATGCGCGTGATCAGTTCGAGCCTGTTGACGGGTTTGGACACAAAATCGTCCGTCCCGGCATCCACAGCCTTTTCCACATCCTCGACCTGCGTGAGGGCAGTCACCATGATCACCGGTATGTCACGCGTCCTGTCGTCGCTCTTGAGCCGCCTGCACACTTCGTAGCCGGTCATATCGGGCATCATGATATCCAGAAGTATGATGTCCGGCGCATCGCTATCAACTGCCGCAAGCGCTTCCTTCCCGGAATGCGCCAAGGCCGTGCGCCATGGGGTATCTTTCAGGTACGCCTCCAAGAGCTCCGCGTTAGCCGCATTGTCGTCAACTATCAGCACTTCAAACGCCTTGGTTTCCTCGGACATCAATACCCTCCAGGCTCAAACACCACCCACTCATGTCGCCGATATCTTCGCCTATTCGTGCTTCCGAGGCAAGCCAAAACTTTCCCTTGTCGCGCCAAAATCCCTTAGTACGACCTTCACCGCCTTCTGCGGGCATTTGGCGCACCGAAGACACCTTATACATTCGCTTGAATCAGGCGTTTCGTAAATGGCGATATCGACCGGACAGATCCTTCTGCAAAAGCCGCACAAGGTGCAGGCTTTTGTATCCACCTTTATCGCTATGAGGCTCACCCGGTTGAACATCCCCCATGCCGCTCCAAGCGGGCACATGGCCCTGCAGAAGAACCGGCTTATCATGACCGCGCCGGCGATAACCACCGCCGCAAGAAACACTTTCCAGGCAAACAGCGCCCCCAGGGTGTAGAAAAATGCGCCGCTCACACGGTCGTATCCGACAAGTGGAACGCCTGCCTCCAGAGTCCCCGCCGGGCACACGAGCTGGCAAAACCGCGGGCTTGCGGGGTACGGTTCCAGAAGAGGCAAAGCAACCACGAGGACTGCCAG
>CALMGO010000070.1 GCA_937863625.1 uncultured bacterium | reverse complement strand
GATTGACTTTGAAAAAATCAAGAAAGCCGTGTCGCTCTTCCTCGAAGGCATCGGCGAAGATGTCACCCGGCCCGGCATCCTCGAGACTCCCGACCGCGTCGCGAGAATGACCAGCGAGATCCTCTATGGTACTCATCGCGACCCCGTGGAGGTCATAAAGGTCCTCGATGACCCCGGTCACGACGAGATTGTGCTCGTAAAGAACATTAGTTTCTATTCCCTTTGTGAACACCACCTCTTGCCGTTTCTGGGTGTGGCCCATGTCGCCTATATTCCCGCAGGCGGGCGACTTTGCGGCATCTCTAAACTCGCCCGTGTCGTCGAAATAGCCAGCCGACGCCTCAATGTCCAGGAGCACCTTACCACCGTGGTGGCCGACAGCATCATGAAGGCCCTGCGCCCGCAGGGCGTCGTCGTTGTCATGGAGGCCGAGCACCTGTGCATGACCATGCGCGGCGTCAGCAAGCCCGGCTCAAAGACCGTCACGAGTGTGGTTCGCGGCCTTTTCCGTGACAGACCGGAGACGCGGGCGGAGGCAATGGCCCTTATTCACGGCAGCTCTTAGCCGCCCGATCCTCTTGAGGGCATTTGCCATCCCCTCCGCGTTCATTCTTGAAGGCCATAAGTCCCGCTGCGTTTAGCAGTTAAAATCTCCTCCAAAATGCTTTGTTGGTAAAGAACCTCCCTGCCTTTTACCGATAAAAACGCCTGTGTAGTGTTGCGTGATTGCCCTATCGAGGAGAAAACATGAGCGTGCCACGACTCTGTGTGGCCGCTGCGCTGGCCGCCGCACTTGCCGGATGCGGTTTCACCGGACAGCGGGCCGATGTCAATGAAGCCCTTGCGCCTACCGAGCCGGCTCCTCTTCTCTCCGACGGCTCCAGTCATGTCAAGTACGACACTCTCTTTGAATACACACTCGGAAACGGCGATACCGTTGATGTCAACGTCACCGGACATGCCGAATTCAGCGGTGTCGCAAATGTCGACGAACGCGGCCGCCTCGCCGTCACAAACAGCGGCGGTGTCATCCCCGTCGACGGCATGACTCTCAGGCAGGTCGAAGGCGGGATCGCCCAACTGATTGCTCCCTTTGTAGTCGGCGAACCCAAGGTGCGCGTGAGTCTCATCGCCTCCCGAAGCAAGTTCTACTACATGCTCGGAGGCGTCTCTCATCCCGGCCTCTACAATATGGGTGCCGGAGTCGTGCGCCTGCGTGAGGCCATCGCGGCCGCCGGACTCTTTCGCGAGTACCGCGCCGACCAGTCGAGAGTCGGCGTGATTACGCCTGACCCCGTCAGGCCCACCTACGTCATTGTCGACGCCGGCGACATAATGATGGGAAGCGACAAGTACAATCTCGTCATAAAGCCCGGCGATGTGATTTTTGTCCAGGATAAGATTATCTACGATATTGACGGGTTCCTGTACGCCCTTTTCCGAGAGACCGAAAATACCTCCACCGCCAACAAGGCCGTCAAATTCTGGGAGGAAGCCAAGAACGGCGAAATCGGTGATTTCAGTTATCCAAGACAGGGCGTAACTCTTATCTACTGATGTGAGGGTATCACTGCCATGGCCGCGAATTCAAACGGTATCGATTTCAGAGACTACATTCGTGTCGTCTTCTCGCGCGGCTGGTGGTTTGCGTTTGTCACGCTCTTTGTCGTAGCGGTCGTGAGCTACTATTCTTTTAACGCCACCCGCGTCTACACTGCCCGCAACGAAATCAAGGTCGATGATAAGTACGGCGGTAGCATCTCTAAAGAGATTACTGTCGCCACCGATTGGGTAAAGCGCATGCGCGCCGCACAGGAGGACTTGCAGCGTTCCGCCCCTGCGGCGCAGATTATCTCTGAGGCCGCTGCTGCGGTCGGTGCACCCGTCTCCGAAGCGGACCTCGGTTCCATGGTCGAGTCTTTCAAGAATAATGTCAAACTCGAATACAACAAGGACGGGGGCTTTGTCAAACTCTCTTACGAGGCCTCCGATCCGAAGCTTGCCGCCGCGGTCTTAAGCCTTTTCATGAAGCAGATGCTTGCTGCTGCAGTCGACCGCCAGGTCAGCGAGCTCAATACCGAAGTTAATACCCTCCTTTCGCTAAAGGCCAGCCTCGCAAACGAGGCCGCCGAGGCCGAGCGCCGCCTCGATGAGATGAGAACCGTCGCCCCCGAGCTCAAACTCACCGCCGCCACCATGGCCATGCTCAAAAGCGGCAAGGCTATCGATACAATGCCTTCCACCGAGCAGGCGGTCGGTATCTTTCTCCAGCTTCAGCGCGATATCATCTCTCTTGACAGCGACATTGCCGATACGTCGGAGCAGATTATCATTGCGAGGTCGCAGTTGTCGAATGAGCCGCTGACCGTTCCGGCCAGGAAGAAATTTGAAGCCGTCCCCGCCGTGGTCGAGGCCACCAGGCGCCGCGACGCTCTTCGGCTGCAGTTGACGAGCCTCCTTGCCAATTCCACCGCAGAGCACCCCATGGTCAAGGAAATCCAGGCCGAGCTCAAA
This sequence comes from uncultured bacterium, assembly GCA_937863625.1. GTDB lineage: Bacteria > Planctomycetota > DG-23 > SLPQ01 > SLPQ01 > CALMGO01. The sequence goes on along the minus strand of CALMGO010000070.1, from coordinate 920 downwards.
GGCCTTGATGGCCTCCTGCAGAGCGCCGCCAACGAAGCTACGGTGGAGGTTGTTTTCGAGGCCAACCAGCGCCGAGGCGAGCTTGAAAGGAAGATTGTTGCGTTCGAAAGCGACCTCGCCGGGCTTAAGGTACGTCGCGCCAACATGGAAGCAAACGCCGAAACATGGCGTCGTAAGCTTGACGACATGCCCGCTCAGTGGCGCGAAATCCGCGAGATAACCCTCGATTATGAAAAGAAGACCGACAATTTATCGCTTATTACCGACCGCCTTGTCCAGGCGCAGATTCGTCGAAGTCTTGCCATGGATCAGGTTGCCACGTATTACAATCCTGAGCACAATATAACCCCGGTCCCGGTCAAGTACGATAAGCCCCGCCATGCCGTTCACCTCATGCTTGGCTTGATTCTTGGCATGATGGCCAGCGTCTTTGTGGTATATAGTATTGAGTTCGCCGACCACTCGGTAAAGGACCAGCGTGACCTAAGAGCGTATACCAAGACGGCCGTCCTCGGCGTTATCTCCGACTTTAATCAGCTTAAGGCCGTCGCGAGACGCACCCCCAGGGCCAGGGCTGCCATATTAAGGCAATACCTGCTGGTCTTGCTGTTCGTTGGATGCACTGCGCTTCTCGCCTACGGCGCTTACGACAGCTGGCCTCGTCCGCAAAAGGCGTCCGAGCTGCCCGCGGTGCTCGGCGCCGACACGGTCTCAAGCATTGAAGATGCCATGAGGCTGTATGGCGCTCCCTCAATAGACCTTGAGGCCTGGCGGGACGTGCCCCGCGAGTCTCTTGATGTTCTGCCTGCTATCGAGGTGCCTCTGCAGGAGGGACCTCGGCCCGTTCTCTCGGAGTAAAAGCCAATGGCCACTTTTGACACTGCTTTTGAGCAAGCCGTCGCCAGGTCTGTATCCGTCAG
>CALMGO010000069.1 GCA_937863625.1 uncultured bacterium | reverse complement strand
GGGTAGCCTGGTGCTCGTGTGGGAGAAGGATTTTGCGGGGCTTCCGCAGGAGACCATAGACTGGGCGTATGTCGTAATGCGGAGTCCATTCAAGCACAGGGAGATAGTAGTGCTGTCGTCGCCGGAACGTCAGGAGGGGGAAGCGGCGGCGGTCGAGAAGGGATGAGAACCGTCGGCAGCCCGGGCCACAGCGGCGAAGGTGCACACCTTTAGAGCCGCGAGAAAGACGAGACTCCAGTAGATGCCCATCGCAGGCACGAGGACAACGCCGGCAAGGACTGCTCCCATACATGCCCCCAACTGATCGCGGACCTGGAGACGCGAGGCGACTGTCGATGCGTCAGCGCCGGCGCGGGTAAGTACGGACGCAGCTATGGGAAACTCAAGACCGGTGGCGGATCCTGATGCCAAAGCAACTATGAGCACAAGCCATCGGGCGGAGTCCGGGGATAACGAGCCGCAACAGGATAGAAAAACGAGCACCGCAAGCGGCAAGAGCACGAGGATGGCTTCGGTGAGCATGAAGGCCTTTTTCGATGCTCCGGTCAGAACACCAACCGCTCCTCCAATCGCAAGACCGCCGATGAAAGCCGCCGTGAGGACACCGATCCATTCGTATAGATAGCCGCACATCACCTGGAACGAGTAGAGCAGGATAACAGTCATGGACATCGCGAAAAAGCCGGTGTAGAGAACCGCAACCGGCGCGGCCGAGTGGATGGTGCGGCGGGTGAATGCGGGCAGAACACCGATTATGGCGAGTACACCAAGGACGGCGAAGACCTTATAGGCGCGGGCGCCGGAGGCGGAGAGGACCCAGGATGCAAGGGTGGAGCCGCTGAAACGCGCCCAGAAGGAGAGGTTAGCGGCATAGGTGGAAGGCGCCCAGTCGGTATTTCGCAGGGCCGGAGGCAGCGAGGCCAGGGTGGCATTCAAAGACTCGGTGCGCTCGGGCGGAAAGACATCGGCGAAAAAGATGGGGAACAACTCAGAATGAATGTCGCGGGCGGTGAACCTGGCGGAGAGTTCGGCGATGGAGGAGGTCAGCACACCCGGTGAAGCCGAGGCGATGAAAATGGAACTCGTCCCGGGGGTGGCAAGTACATACGGGAAGACGTCCAATAGTGTCTGGTAAATCGTACCGGCATAGCGTCCGACTTCGCCGGAAATGTATCCGTCGGCGAGAGTCACCGGAATGACAAGGACACCACCGGGAGCGAGGCGGGACTTTGCCTCGCGGAAGAACTCTGCTGTGTAAAGGCGATTGAGCATGAGAGTAGAGGGGGAGGGCGCACGGACGATGATGACGTCATAGGGCGAATCCGCCGCCTTCAGAAAAGCGCGGGCGTCGGCGGCGTGGAAGGCTACACGGGGCGAGTCGAGGGACTGCCGGGTTTTGTCACTCAGCAAGGGGCGCGCGGCGTCGAGGACGGCGGGGTCGATCTCGAGATAGTCGACGGAGTCGACAGAGTAAGCGAGGACAGACGAGATATACGAGGGGCCGCCCGAAATGACGAGGACAGAGGCGGGGGCGGGATGTTCTGTAAGGACGGTGAAGGCCTCGCGTTCATCAAGCGCCCATTCAGGGAATGTGGTCAGCGGCTCACCGTTTCCGTAGACTGTATACTGCCCGCCAAGCATCACTGTCGATAGGTTCTGATATGGAGTCTCACGCTCGTCGACGAGAAAGCCGGGGCCAATGGAGCGCATTCTCACAATGGAAGTGTTAGCCTGGAGGACGTGATCGCGGCCGGTGCCAAGTAGCGTCAGTCCGGAAAGGGCAAGAAGGCTGGTGCCGATGACGAGGGTGGCGGCGCCGTGGCGAGTGAGGGCTTTGGCCCCGGCCGCGGCGCGGGCAAAGGCGATATTGGCGACACCCATGACCACGTAGGCGGCGAAGGCAACGGTAAAGGGGCTCAGGCGTCCAGCAAAGACGAAGGTGAATAACACTCCGCCAAGGACTCCTCCGGCGGCCTCGGGAACGTAGATGATGCCGACAGGACTCCTTGCCCCTGTGCGCCCTTCGGCGAGCGCCGCCAAGGTGACAAATACGAAGCCGGCAAAAGCGGCAACCGGGCCGACGAGCAGGAACGCGACAAGCGCGAGAGTGGAGAGAGGGGCAATGGAGCCGACCGGCAGGTCGAGGATGGTGCGCACGACACGCACCGACATGACCGAAAGCGGGAAGAGGACGACCCATGCCGCAAGGGCCAAGACAAGGGAGTAGGAGGCGGAAATGCCTTTGAGAACCTTCGAACGGGCAGCGGCGGCGCCAAGGGCGACACCTGAGAGCCAGCCGGCCAGGAGCACGGCGAGAGACATCTCGTTACCCTGAAAGACAACGAGGAATTCGCGGACGAGGAATGCCTGGCCAGTTACGGCATATACTCCTGAGAGAAAAGCAATGATGACGATCACGACGGTCATATTCGCGTCCTAAGGGCGGTCGGAAGGGGATATGTTACAGGAAAGAGGGCGCGGAGGCCAGAGTGGAGTTCAAACGCACAGGGGAATAGGCGGCTGGTTAAGACGCGCGGGCGAGACTTGAGATGCGGGACTTTCTGACACAGGCGAGGAGGGCCTCGACCATTTCGGGGTCAAACTGGGTGCCGCCGCAACGGACGATTTCGGAGAGGCAGGTTTCCTGGGAGAGCCGCTGGCGATAGGGGCGGTCGGAGGTCATGGCGTCGTAGGCGTCGGCTACGGCGATGATGCGGCTGGAGACGGGGATATCCCTGTTGGAAATGCCTTCGGGGTAGCCGGAGCCGTCGTAGAACTCATGATGATGGCGCACGACGAGGGCGACATCATTCATGTCTTTTATATTTCTCAGGATGTCTGCACCGCGGCCGGCGTGTTCACGGACGAGGGCCTTTTCATCTTCAGTAAGAGGGCCTTCCTTGTGGAGGATGGCCTCGGAGATGCCAATTTTGCCGATGTCGTGGAGAAGCGCAGCAAGGTGGGCTACCTTCATCGTCTCATATGGGAGGGCTATTTCCTCGCCGATGGCGCGGGTGATGCGGGCGACGCGTTCACTGTGACCGCGGATATACCGGTCCTTGGCCTCGACGGCTGCGACAAGCGCGCCGATGGCGCTGGACATAAGGTCCTCTATGGCGGAGAAGAGACGAGCGTTTTCTATCGCAATGCCAGCCTGTATTGCAATGCCTGTGATGAGGCGCAGGTCATCCTCCGAGAAGGCGCCTTCAACGATCGGGTTGTCGATGAAGATGAAGCCAAGCACCTTGTCCTTGCACTTCAAGGGGACGCAGAGGATGCTGCGGAGGTGGTGGGTAATGACGCTGTCGTGGTTTGCAAAACGCTCGTCATGCAGGGCGTCGTTTGAGAGAATGGCTCGGCCCTTTTTCATAACTATCTCGGGAATGGCCTGCGAGACGGAGAGCGTGCGCGAACCGTAGTTGCGGCCGAAGCGACGTGCCTTAACAGCGAGGTGTCCCTGGGGGGGCTCGGCAAGGACGAGGAATCCCCTTTCGCCTGCGACGGCGTCGAAGGCGACGTCGAGAATGGTCTTTAAGAGTTCCTCGTGATTGCGAACACGGTTTATGAAGTTGCCAACCCTGTAGATGATGCCAAGGTCGCGAACGACACGGTCGGAAGAATGCTCCGCAACGAGGCGTTCACCGAGAAAGTCGGTAGTGTCGTCGGGAACGACGACCTCAACGGTGGTGCTTTTGATATGGGGTTCGTCGGTGATGACTTTCACCGAGTCGCTATCGAATTCGCCGGAACCGGCGGCAAACGCAAAGACATGATGGCCGATGCGAATCTGGTCGCCGTCGAAGAGACGCGTGCGGGTGGCCGCTCGGCCGTTGACATACGAGCCGTTGGAACTGGAGAGATCCTCGATGAGGACGGATTCGTCATCGATGGAAATGCGGCAGTGCTGGCGCGACACCTTGTCATCGGTAAGGACGATGTCATTATCGGCGGAGCGACCGAGGGTGGTAACGGGGCTTTTGAGGTAAAAAACCTCGCCAAGCATGGTTCCTTCCACCACGCGCAACCTGGACATACCGGACTCCACAGGTATTTTATGGGTCAAAAGCGGGAAACGAGCACTGCCATACCGCAGACAGAGCGCCCCGGCGACCCGATAAGTGAAATATAGACCACGATTTACGATGTGTCAAACCACCGAAGTGGCAAAAATGTTGACGAAATGGGGGGAGAGAGTTAGTATGTTCGGCCAGTGAGGCGGCATAGCCAAGTGGACTAAGGCGACGGATTGCAAATCCGTTATCCCCGGTTCGAATCCGGGTGCCGCCTCCAATGTATTTACTGGCGAGGTAAGGGGTTAGGGGAGGGCCGGTCGCAAATTGCGCGCAGGCTGCGGGAATTGCGGGATACGATCCTACGGTTCGCGTTGCTTTTGCACTGCGTCAGGGGTTTGTAGAGGTCTGTCAGCCGCGTCGTCACGCTAAATACACTGTCAGCAACGCGTCGTGGGCACGCGCCCGAGTGTTCATTTACGGCGCTATGAACAAATAAGCCATCGCATCATCGAATCGCTGCTTGATGCCGGCATCCATCAGCAGGATGTCGTCGGTGTGGTATTTCGTAACGAAGGGGCCTTCTTTCATGTAGACAAAATACTCGTAATCATCGACGCCATCAGCGGACCCTTGAGCGGCGGCGCATTCACGCAGGAGCGCCATGAGTTGATTCGTGTCTTCGGTCAAGATGGGTTTAAGGGCAGTCAGGTCAATATGTGTTTCCAATGGCTCGCCGAAGGCCGGTATGCCTCGGATACCGCAATACAGGCATGCCTCGGAGTCCACCTTAAGCAGCACAAGACCATGATTGGCGAATGCAAAGCCACCTCTTCGGAAAACAGCTGCTACAAACTCAACAGCGCTATGCTGGGTGTCTATCGATACGCTCCAATCGGGCAGGTAGTCTTCTGTGACAAGACGGACATAGAGGACGACACCAAGTGCAATTGACAACGCTACGCCAGCAGATGCCAACAGAACAACTGCTTTACGTCGAGCAACCTTCATCGTCATCTCCCAAAGGGCCATGGAAGGCCGGAGACGTCGGGATACGTTTGATACGTTAGTGCGTCCTTGCGCTGCAGTTGTTCCCTGGATGTGCAATTTGGGGTTAAATTGGGGTTAAATTCGGGACACAATACAATTAGGGATGTTACATCTCAGTACCAGACAAGGGGTTATGGCAGTGCCGTTTGCTAAATAGTATTGTGTCCCTAATTTAGAGGGGGCGGGCCGCCGGCGATGGAGTCGCGGCAGGCGATACAGTCAGGGCGGCAGCGTGTGATTTCGGGATTGGCCTTTATGGCGTTTACGGAGAGGTCGAGGAACTCCGGGCCGGGGTAGGCGTGGATGCGCGCGTTGCCGATGTGAACCTCGCGGAGAATGGGGGCGAAAATGGGCTCGAAATTGACATAGGCGGTGCTGCATCCGGGAGAGCGGGCGAAATAGTTCTGGCCGGACTCGTCCACAGCGAGGCGGAGGAAGTAATTTCTTCCGGCAAGGTGCTCTGAAGCGTGGAGTTCGGTGCAGGAGGTAATCCTGGCGCCAAGCATGAGGACCCAACCGCCCATTTGAAGCAATGTGACAATGGGGGCAAGGGGGTCGTCGAGGGTCTGGGTGGCGAGGACCTTCGCGGCGTCGGGGCCTATCACGGCAAAGGAGTGGCTCGGGTGGGAACTGCGCAACGCGCCGGGACGCTTGCGGATGACCTCGGAGACGACGCTTATATTCTGGTGAGAGGGAGTGTCAGCGGTAAAGGGACGCAGGGGCTGGGTCTTTAGCCAGTCATACCAGGAGGGGATGACGCCGTTATTGGGGATATTCAGGTCTTCGGGCGGCGGCATCACATTACCGTGGGTGAAGGTCGGGACCATCACTGTCGGAAAGACCGCAAGAAGCGCGTCTGCAATCGCTTCCGCGCCGCCTTCGACGAAGCCGAATGCCGAAAGGCTCGCATGGACGACAACGGGGGCATTAAAGCCAAGTGAACGCAGCCCCTTTTCTATGTCAGCACGTGTGACGCGCGGTTTAGATTCGCTCATATAGCACTCCAGGTTGAAACAATCATCGGGACGCCAACAAGTGAGCAATGCTAATCAGCGCGGGGAGAGGGTCAACAAGTTTTCGATGGTGAATCGATGCGGCGGAGGATGTGGTCCCAACGGCGGCGCTGGGTGTCATTGGCACAGACGGGTTTGAAGCCGAGGGAGAGGAAGGTCTTTATACCGGCGAGTCCGTGGTCCTTGATTTCGGCATGGCAAGCGCGGAAGTGACGGGATTTGAAGTATTGGAGGACCTGGAGAGCGAGAAAGGCGCCGAGCCCCTTGCGGCGGTGCTCTTCCTTGACGACGAGGAGTCGGAGGACTCCGGTGTCGCGCTCATCGGGGCGGGGGATCCATGCGCAGCCGGTGCCGGCGGCGCGGCTGCCGATGGTCACAAAGAAAAGGCCGCGCGGATCGAACTGTGGCGCGTGGAGCACTTCGGAGCGGAATTTGTCCGGATTCCAACCGTCGTATGTGTGGCCATCGGTGACCTGGCACCATACTTCGTCGTCGCCGGAGCGGGCGGAGCGGAGGAGATAGCCGAATTCCATAGAGAGTGTCGGCAGATCGTCAAAGCCTTCGCGGCGCATCAGGAGTCTTGACGGTCGTGTCATAAACGGTTTCCTTAGTACAGTAGAAACATTGTATCGCGAAAAAGGGGAAAGGCAAGCGGGGGGCGGGAAAGCGTATTGCACGAAGAGATACGCAAGCGGAGACACAAAGCGGCTGCGCCGACCATTATGTCCCCATTTGCCATGGGAAAGGCAAGGGGCGCAGGGCAATGGAATTGACAGGAAAGCGGGGGGTGATTAGAGTCAGGGGGATAAGACGGTGGCAGTAATCATACTACAGCACTACAGGAGGTGGTTTGATGTCGAAGAATCCGACAGTAGTCTTTGTCGAGCCGAAGAAGGCAGTAATCGAAGACCGTCCGATACCAAAGCCCGGTCCGGGGCAGATGCTTATCAAGGCGCGGCAGACACTCATATCCACCGGGACGGAGCTTACGATATTCAAGGGGGAATTTCCCAAGGACAGCGGCTGGGCGGCGTGGGCGAAATTTCCATTTGTGCCGGGATATTCGCATGTAGGGGACGTGCAGGAAGTCGGGCCGGGAGTCGACAAGTCATGGGTCGGCAAGCGGGTGGGGAGCTACGCGGAACACGGGATGTACATGCTCGGGACGCTGCCTCTGGTGTGGGAAGTGCCGGAAGGGGTGAGCGACGAGGTGGCGACGTTTTTTGTGATTGCGCAGATAACGATGAACTGCGTGCGCCGCGGGCGGACCGAGTGGGGCGAGTCGGCGATAGTTTACGGGCTGGGGCTTATCGGGCAGTTTATCGTACGCGAGCTGCTCATTGCCGGAGCGCGTCCGGTAGTGGCGGTGGACGTGGTGGACTCGCGGCTGGCGCTTTTGCCTGAGCACAAGGCTCTCGTAAAGGTCAATCCGAAAGAGAAAAGCGTGAAGGATACCGTCGCGAAGGTCACCAAGGGCCGCATGGCCGACATGGTGTACGAGGTCACGGGCGCGCAGGCGCTCATACAGGGAGAATTTGAGGCGCTAAAGCAGCAGGGTCGGTTTATCATGGCGTCAAGCCCGTCGGGGCCGACGCTATTTGATTTCAGCGACTTCTGCAACGCGCCGAGCTATGAGATAATAGGGGCGCATACGTCATCGGCGGGCGACGCAGAGTGTGCCGACCATATGTGGACGCGCAAGCGGAACGCGGAGCTTTTCTTTGACCTCGTTCTGGACGGGGCGATAAAGGTGGAGCCGCTTATCAGCCATCGCGAGCCGTACAGCAACGCGCCGGCACTGTACCAGATGCTTCTGGCGGACAGGTCGAAGGCAATGGGCGTCGTAATGAAGTGGAACTGATTTCGCGCACATCGAGAGCCACGGCGATGCCGGGCTGGAGGGAGTGGATCATGAGGCGATTGGCGTTGGTGGCGGTGTTGATGGTGCTTGTGGGCGCGGCGACGGTGTCGGCGGCCGAACCGCTCGAAAAATGGGTGTGGGGCGACTGCAATTTTCTCGTGGACGCGGACGTCGACGTCTTTATCGCGATGATGGTGGACGCGAAAGCAGCGGGAGTGGGGACAATAGTCGTTAAGGATCCGCAGTTTGCATTTCTCAACATGCTGCCGGCGTCATATCACGCGAATCTCTCACGGGCGATAAAGAAGGCCGCGGAACTGGAGATCGCGCTTGTCCCGGTGATATTCCCATTCGGCTACGGCGGCGGGTATATCGTTCAGGACATGAACCTCGCGGCAGGGATACCGGTCAGGAACGCGCCGTTTGTCGTGAGCGACGGCAAGGCGACGCCGGATATGACGGCGGCACCGAAGGTCGCAAACGCGAGCTTTGACGAGGCCGAAGGCGTGGCCGGATGGACGCCGAAGGACTCGGCGGCGGGGCATGTGTTTTTTGACGCGGACGTAAAACACAGCGGGGCCGGAGCACTCAGGATGAGCGGCCTCGACTCGATAACGCCGCCACCAGCTGAAGAGGGGCGGCGTTGGCGCAGGCGGGCATCGTGCTGGGCGACGCAGAAGGTGCCGTGCGAGCCATTCCAGTACTACAGACTGACGGTGTGGGTAAAGACCGAGGAACTGTCGCCGCCGGGTGCGCACTGGCTTTCGAGCGCGGAAGTACTCATCACGTCGAGCGACGGTAAGCGCCGCAACGCATACACTAACATGGACATCGCGTCGCAGCAGGAGTGGACGCAGCATGAGCTGCTTTTTAACACGCTTGAGGCGACATCCATCGATATCACAATCGGCGTGGAGACGGCGACACAGGGGCAACTGTGGTTTGACGACCTCTCCATCGAGCCGGCAGGGCTGGCAAATGTCCTTCGCGGGGCAACAAAGCCTCTCAAGATAACAAACGCTGACGGGAGCGTCGTGTACGAAGAGGGGAAGGATTTTGAGAAGGTAGTCGATCCGGAACTGGGCAAAGACGCACTCGAAACCGTGTATTACGTGCCATTTCCTTCATTCAGGTGGCATGAAGGCCCTGCGGTGAAGGTACCTGCGGGGTCGAGGATTAAGGAAGGCGAAAGGATACTTGTATCCTTCTATCATCCTCTTCGGATATACGCGGACCAGATAATCGTGTCTATGGAAGACCCTATGGTGTTTGCACTCATGGCGGCGCAGGCAAAAAGCGTCGTGGAGGCGTTCAAGGCGCCGGGGTACTTCATGAACTACGACGAGATACGGATAGTCGGGTGGGAGGAGCAGGCCGGCGGTACGCACCATACGCCAGGTCAGATACTGGCGCAGCACGTGCAAATCGGCTATGACATAGTCAAGAAGTACGCGCCGGATGCGGCCGTCTACACGTGGTCCGACATGCTGACGCCGACGCATAACGCGCGAAAAGTCGACGGGCCGGGTTATTACCTGTGCAACGGCGATTTCTATGAATCGTGGACTGGATTGAAGGAAGATATCATCATAGCCAACTGGACGGCCAATCCTGAGGGATTAAAGTTTTTCGCGGAGCGCGGGCACAAACAGGTGATGTGCGGTTACTACGACGGTCCAGTGCAGCGGAACATCGACTCGTGGATGAGCGCGTCCGAGGGGGCGCCGGGCATCATGGCGATGATGTACACGACCTGGTCGAGAAACTACACCGACCTTGCGGAGTTTTTCCGGGTTATGGACGAGGTCGGATCGGACAAGAGCGAAGGGGTCGGCGAGGCGCGGGGCGGCGAGACGCCACGGTTGCAGGAATAGGGAAGAGGCAGACAGTGTGCAAAGCGCGGCAGGAGACAATGAGGCCTGCCGCGTGACATTGGCGCTATAAACGACGGCTGCATACTCCAGGGAGGGCATCATGAGACTGCTCAAGTGTCTTATTTGCGCCGCGGTGATTGCGTGCGTATCGGGCACGGCCGTGGGGCAGGAATTTTCAGAGCGCTGGGTCTACGGCGGCGGAAGCGTGGCGGATGCCGAAGGGTTGGCTCAGGTGATGGCGCTTCTGGAGCAGTCGAAGGCGGCCGGGGCCACGCACATGGTGTTCAACGAGGCGAATCTCTCGCGGCTGGCGGACATGAAACCTACGTACTTCGAGAACGCGCGCAAGGCACAGGAGAAGGCGAAAGAACTGGGGCTCGTGCTCGTGCCGGGTATATATAACGTCGGCTACAGCGGGCGCTATCTGCGCAGCGACGCCAACCTCGCGGCGGGGATACCGGTGAGGGAAGCGCCGTTTACGGCGACGGGCGGCAAACTCGTCCCTGACGCGACGGATACGCCGAAAATCGCCAACGCGGGCTTTGAAGAGACGGCTGACAGCAACCGGCTTTCCGGCTGGACAACACAGGAATTCCCAGGGGTGTCGAGCTTTGTCGACAGGGAGGTCAAGCACTCGGGCGCGGCATCGCTTAAGGTTACGGCCAACAACAGCGTGGTAAGAGTCGGGCAGTCGTTTGACGTCAAGCCGTTTCAATGCTACCGGTTTTCGGTGTGGGTGAAATCTCAAGGTATCCAGGCCGAAGGCGAAGACTACGAGCTATTCATGTCGAGCGACGCCAAGAGGCGGCTGACATATACGAACCTGCAGGTCAAGGAAACGCAGGACTGGACGCTGCATCAGATAACATTTAACACGTTCGATTCGACACGAGTGGATTTCTCGGTGGGGATAAGCGACGCCCGCGGGGGGACGATATGGTTTGACGACCTTTCGATTGAGCCTGCG
>CALMGO010000068.1 GCA_937863625.1 uncultured bacterium | reverse complement strand
CGCCGAAGACTCCTCGTCGCGCTCGACGAGGCCATAGAGCTCGCCCGCGCCAGCGCCGACCGCGTCACCGACCCCGCGACCGTCGCCGCGGCTCCTCCAACAGTCACGACATTCGCCACCGAGTGCGCCCGCGACCCGCGCTCCGTCACGGCAGTGGAGAAAATCGCCGCCATCAAAGCCTACGAAAAAGCCGCGAGGACTCACGGAGGCGCAGCCGTCGTCAACTCTATAGCCTCGTACTCCGACGTCTACGTCGACGAGATCATCGCCAATACGCACGGCGTCCTCATCGAGCAGTCCGCCACACGCGTCGTCATCGGCTGCCAGGTCTCCGTCGCCAGGGACGGCCTCACCCAGACCGGCCTCGAACGCCGCGGCACAGTCGGCGGCTACGAACTCGTCGACAATACTTCCGTCGAGGACTTTGCCCTCCGAGCGGTGGACAAGGCCGTCGCCCTTCTTAGCGCCAAACCCGCCCCCGCCGGGGCGTTTCCCGTCATATTCCACCCGTCGATTACCGGCCTTCTCGCGCACGAGGCCCTCGGCCATAACGCTGAGGCCGACGCAGTCTGGACCGGCTCGTCGATACTCGAAGGCAAAATCGGCGAAAGGGTCGCCGCGGATTGCGTCACCATCGTCGACGACCCCACCCAGGCGGGCAAGTACGGATTCTACCTCTACGACAGCGAAGGCACTCCCGCCAGAAAACGCGTCATAATCGAAAACGGCATCCTGAAGGAGTTCCTCCACAGCCTTGAGACCGCTTCCCGCTTCGGCGTCGAGCCCAACGGCGCCGCCCGCGCCGACGGCCACTCTGCCAGGCCCATCGTCCGCATGAGCAACACCTTCATGGAGCGAGGCGCACATACCCTCGACGAGATGATAAAGTCCATCGACAAAGGCATATATTTGAAGGACGGCCACTGGGGATACGTGTTCACCGAGAGGGGCCAGTTCACCTGCCGCGCAGGTCAGGCCGTGATGATAGAAAACGGCCGCCTCGGCGAACCGCTGCGCGATGTCTCGGTCGCCGGGCTCACCCTTGAGGTCCTACAGAAGATGGAAATGGTCGGAAGCGATTTCGAGATGGAAATGCCGGGCACGTGCGGCAAAGGCGGCCAGGGCGCGCCGACCGACGCAGGCGGCCCCCATGTAAAAGTGTCGTCGCTTGTCGTCGGCGGCAGAGTCGGATAAACGGGAGAATTATCGCCATGAAACCTGCTGACAGGCTGTCGCGAATTCCGCCATACCTCTTCATGACGCTCAGAAAGAAAATCCAGGCCGCCCGGGCCGCCGGCGTCGATGTCATTTCGCTCGCCATCGGAGACCCCGTCGAGCCGACCCCCCAGGCGGTCATAGACGAGCTTTGCCGCGCCGCCAACGACCCTGCCAATCACCCCTACCCCACCGACGAGGAAAAGGGGATGATGGCGTTCCGCAGCGCGGTTGCCGGCTGGTACGCTAAACGTTACGGCGTCACGCTTGACGCTGCCACGGAAATCCTCGCGCTCATCGGCTCCAAAGAGGGCGTCCATCACTTTTGTCTCGCCGTTGTGAACCCCGGTGATACGGTGCTCGTGACCGATCCGGGTTATCCGGCATACAAGGCCTCTATAGTCATAGCCGGCGGCGAACCCCTGCCGGTGGCCATCCGTGCTGAAAATGATTTTCTGATCGATTTCTCCGAGATACCCTCCGAGACCGCTAAAAAGGCGCGCGCGATATTCCTGAACTATCCCAATAACCCGACCGGCGCGGTCGCAACTCCTGCGTTTTTCGCGGAGCTTGCCGCGTGGGCAAAGGAATACGATATCGTCGTCTGCCACGACAACCCATATAGCGAGGTAGTCTACGGCTCGACGCCGAGGCTTTCGTTCCTTGCGGCGCCCGGGGCCAAGGATGTCGGAGTGGAGTTCAACAGTCTTTCAAAACCATACAACATGACCGGATGGCGCATCGGCATGGCGATGGGCAACCGCGACATTATCGCCGCAATGTCGAAGGTAAAGGAAAACACCGATTCCGGCATCTTTAATGCCATCCAGCTCGCCGGCATAAAGGCTCTCTCCGACGCCAACGACAATGTCGACAAGATGCTCTCCATCTACCAGACTCGCGCCAAGGTCCTCGTGGATACGCTCAAGGCCTGCGGCCTGTCGGCATCGATGCCCAAGGGGACGTTTTACGTGTGGGTGCGCGTCCCCGAAGGAAAGACAAGCGCCTCGTTCGCCGAGGAGATTCTCGACAAGGCGGGAGTGGTGATAACTCCCGGCAACGGCTACGGCGCCAACGGCGAAGGATTTGTCCGCTTCAGCCTGACGGTCGCCGACCACCGTTTGGCTCTTGCCTGTTCACGCATAAAGAAAGCCATGGGGCGATCCTGACATGACCGATGAGAACCTCCAGATTGCCGAACAAATCGTCGCCGAGGCCAAAAAACTCGGCGCGGATTTCGCCGACGCCTTTGTCGGCCAGGGCCGACACATCTCCGTCGAGGTCGAAAACGGCTCCATCAGAAGCACCGAGGCCAGCGACTCGGACACCGCCTCCGTGCGCGTTTTCATTAACGGCGCACTTGGCAGCGTTTCGGTCTCGGGCTTGGCATCAAAGGGACTCCAACCCGGTGACCTCGCGCGACAGGCCGTAGATATGGCGAAGAGCGCCGACCCGGATCCTGATTTCGTCTCGCTGCCGCCCGCTGAGGACGCGCCGGAACTCGAAGGCCTCTATGATGAGGCCCTCGAACATTTCGCCCCCGCTGACGCCGTCGCTGCCGCAGGCAGGGCCGTCGACGAGGCCAAAGAGGTGGACTCGTCCGCCATCGTGATGGCCGATTTCGGCGTCTCGGCAGGCTCCGGCGCTATCGCCAGTTCGCTTGGCGTCGCGCTCTCGCGCAAGAGTTCGTCGGTGGACTACGGAGTGTTCGTCGTCATTCGCCGCGGCGAGGACGTTGGGGCGTTTTATGACTTTGACGCCGGCAGGATGCTGGCCGATGTGACTCTCCCGGGCGTTGCAACGTCCGCCGCTAAAAGCGCCCTCGGCTTTCTCGGCGCAAGAAAGATCGAAACGCGTTCGATGCCCGTCGTCCTCGGGCCCCTTTCGGCCTATTCGTTCATGAAAACACTCGCCGGAGCGGCTACCGCCGAAAGCATCCAGCGAAAGCGCTCGTATCTTGTCGGCAAACTCGGCGAAAAGATCGGCTCCGAACGGCTTACTCTCGTTGACAACGGCCTCGTCCCCCACGGACTCTCCAGTGGTACGCACGACGGCGAAGGCGCCCGGCGACGCGAGGTAAAAATATTCGACCGGGGCGTTTTCGCGGCCATGCTTCACAATTCCTACACGGCCAATAAGGCCCGCGCGGTCAATACCGGCCACGCCGGCCGGTCAGGCGGCATCTCGCCGACCAATGTTTTTCCTCTCCTTGGCGAAAAAACCGCCGACG
Source organism: uncultured bacterium (assembly GCA_937863625.1). Lineage (GTDB taxonomy): Bacteria > Planctomycetota > DG-23 > SLPQ01 > SLPQ01 > CALMGO01. The sequence continues at coordinate 577 of CALMGO010000068.1, read as the reverse complement.
AAATCATCGCCGAGGTCGATGAAGGATTGTACATAAACATGGGAAGCCTTGCAGTGAACTCCGCTTCCGGGGATATTTCTACCTCGGTCGATTTCGGCTACAAAATCGAAAAGGGCCGCCTCGCCTATCCCGTGGCAAACGCGATGGTGGCCGGTCACATCTTCGACGTGCTCAAGAGTATCGACGCGGTTTCAAAGGATTATCGAAGCGAGCCGGGAACAGTCATGCCGACCATAAGGATCGCGCATATGGATGTGGCTGGAGGTTAGTTTACCCGCTCGGCTCAAAGCCACACGATTTGGTCCCCCATGTCTTGCGCAGTGTGGTATATTGCTACAAGGTTGGGAATTCAGGGAAATCCAGGAATACCGGGAGATATCTGCGAAATACCATGGCGGGACTCCTCATCTTGAGCGGCCCCTATTCCTCCGTTTCTACCGGAGGTACGGAGCTCTCGCCGGCCTGAGCTGCACACTCGCCAGGCCATGCGTCTGATTAACAGAAAACTTTCTATGGCGAACCGCTCGTTCGTCTATTGTGCGCCCTAGTCCCCCGGGGTGCGCTTTCTTCGATAGGC
>CALMGO010000067.1 GCA_937863625.1 uncultured bacterium | reverse complement strand
CTCGACAAAACAGCTGATTTCCCGTGCTTGACAAAGCCCCCCTGCTTTTGTAGGAATGTACCCATACGGAATGCCTTTTGGAGAAAACTGTGTGAATAGGTTCTCCTGGCTGACAGTTCTCATCGTGCTTTTTGCCTTCGCAGGCTGCACCACGCACAGCGAGGACGAGTCAAAGACCATCATCGCCTACACCCGCTGGGGCGACCCCGCCGAGCTCGACTCCACCAAGGAACTCATAGCCCAGTTCATGGAGGAGAACCCCGACATCATCGTGCGGGTGGACGTCGTCAGCTGGCAGCAGTACTGGCAGAAAATGGCCACCGCAGTCGTCACCGGCACCGCGCAGGACGTCTGGCTCATGAGTTCCTCTTACATCGAGCAGTACGCCGCAGCGGGCCACGTGCTTGATCTCATGCCCTTTATCGAAAAAGAGCCGTCATTCAAGGATGACGACTACTTCCCGCGGGCATTTGACAATTTCACCTACACCGGCACCGGCCGCGACATGCGAAACGTCCCGTTTCGACAGGGGGCGCTGTACGGTTTCACGCGCGACTACAACTGCAGCCTGCTCTATTACAATAAGGACCATTTCGACGCAGCGGGCGTCCCATATCCCACCAACGACTGGACGTGGGAGGACATGGCGCTGGCCGCGCAGAAACTCACCATCGATTTCGACAACGACGGCATCATCGACCAGTGGGGGTGCGGGGGAGGCACGTGGAGCACATTCTCGGCGGCGATGGGCGCGCAGCTCATAGACCCGGAAACGCGCCGTTCCAATTTCAGCCCGAGGCCGGGGAGTTCGGCGATTTACGACGCGATACTCTTTGATCTGGACCTGCTGTACAAGTACAAGTGCGCGCCTACGCCCGAGGTCGGCGTCGAGGAATACGCCTTTGTAACAGGCAAGATATCGATGACCATCGAGGGCGCGTGGGAGATCAGAAACTACAACCGCTCGAAAAACCTGTGGGACATCGCCATGGTCCCGCTCCAGCACAAAGACAGCAAGCGCACCACCGGCGGAGGCGGCGTAGGTCACGTGATTTATTCGGGCACCAAGAGCCCCGAGGCCGCATGGCGTCTCGTGTATTTTCTCAGCAGCGACAAGTCGCAACGCGCGCTTGGACGCTCCGGCACGTCCATCCCGGTCTTGAAAAGCGCAGCATACTCGGACGACTTTCTCGCGGATTTCGACCGCCCGTCCAAGGCCAGTTACGACATCATCTATCGCAACCTGATGGGGGGGAAATTCGTCCCACAGTACACGCGCGGGTACCTCGAATATATGAAACTCTCCCGCCAGCTCATGCAGGAGGTCTGGCTCGGCGTCAAGACTCCAAAGGATGCTTGTGAACTCATAGACAAGGAAGTCAACACTATCCTCGACGAAGAATACGGGGAAAACTGATGGCCAGGCGAAACAGGGGTCCCGATTACTCACTCGGAGGATATCTTTTTCTCCTGCCCAATTTCACCGGTTTCATGCTCTTTGTCCTGCTGCCGGTCATCGCGTCGCTGGCGCTGAGTTTCTGCCGGTGGCACATCTTTAACGACCCTACGCCGAAATTTGTCGGTTTCGACAATTTCGCCAGGCTCCTGACGGACGCCAAGTTCTGGCAGTACGCATATAATACCACGTTTCTCATGCTCGGCATCCCCATCGGCATGGGGCTGTCGCTGGCGCTGGCGCTGCTTCTCAATAAAGGCATCCGCGCCATTCGCCTGTTCCGGATGATATACTTTCTCCCGACGGTATCATCGGGCGTCGCGCTTCTTGTTCTATGGCTCGTCATCTACAACCCGCAGTACGGCCTCTTTAACTACATGCTTGCCAAGATCGGCCTCATCGGCCCGAGCTGGCTCTCCGGCGGCGTCGAAATAAAATGGCTCTCCAAACTCGGCATCGACCCCTGGTGCTACTGGTCCAAGATAGCGCTCATGATCATGGGGCTTTGGAACGGCGCCGGCGGTTACAACATGATTTTGTACCTCGCCGGACTGCAGGGCATCAACCCGGAACTCTACGAGGCGGCCGACGTCGACGGCGCCTCCGCATGGCACAAATTTCACCACATCACGTGGCCGATGCTCTCGCCGACGACCTTCTTCATATTCATCATGAGCCTCATCGGCGGATTTCAGGGAGGATTCGAGGCTGCCTACGTCATGACCGAGGGCGGCCCGGCCGGCTCCACCACCACTATCAGTTACGAGATATTCAACCAGCTCTACGTCCGCTCGCAGGCGGGGTACGCGTCATCTATCGCGTGGTTCCTCTTTGGAGTGGTCTTCATACTCACCATGGCCTCGTGGCGTTACGGCGGGAGGGTCGTCCACTATGATTGACCGCGCCCTCGACATCCGCCGCGCCAAAAGCCGCCGCCTCAAGCGCCATCTCTCGCTCGGCATCCGCTACGCCGTGCTGATTGCCGTCGGCATCACGATGGTATTGCCGTTTATCTGGATGCTGAGCACGTCGCTCAAGACCAAGGAATCCGCCGTCGAGATACCCCCCACGTGGGTCCCGAGGAGAAGCTCCACATTCGTCTCCATCGACTCGCGTTCGGTCGAGGCCCATGTCCTCAAATCCACCGTCACCGTCACGCGCGTCGACAACGGCGAGACGCTCGACGTCTACGCGCAGTCGCTCCACACGGAAAAGCCCTGGTGGAAAGTGTTCGGCGCGCCGCGCGTCACCGCCAATCTCCGCGGCGCCGACGGCGCCATTGAAAAAAATGTCCCCGTCACCATCGTCGACGCGAAGACAATGGTCCGCGTTTTAGAAAAGGGGGATGATTTTCAGAAGGTAGTCACGCTGCCGTCATCCGACGTCACGGTCAAATCATGGGTCAGCCTCGAATGGGATAATTATCCGATTACCTGGAGCAAGCTCCCGTTCGGGCGCAGTTACATCAATACGCTCTTTATCTCCGTGACCATCACATTCGGGCAGCTGCTCACGTGCTCGCTGGCGGCATTCGCATTTGCGCGATTGCGGTTCCCCGGACGAGATAAACTCTTCCTCGGCTATCTTGCCACGATGATGATTCCCGGCGCGGTCACCCTCATCCCGGTCTATATCCTCTTTGTCAAGATGCCGGAGGTCCTCAACTTCGTCTTTCATACCGACTGGTTCGCAAACGACCTGTACTTTCTCGGCAAATACTATTCGGGTCGCCTCGTCGGCGCCAATTCGTACTTTGCCCTCATCGCGCCGGGGCTCTTCAGCGCGTACGGCACGTTT
>CALMGO010000066.1 GCA_937863625.1 uncultured bacterium | reverse complement strand
AGGCGGCGGCGGGGCCGAGGGGGAGGATTACAACCGGGCGGCGTGGTTCGTGGCGATATTTATCGCGGCAAGCGCGGCAGGAGGGGCGGGATTTTACAGCAGGCGGCTGAGGCGGCTCCTTGCCGCGTGGAGCAAGAAGGTTCCGGGATATGACAGGCTGCGGAGCAACGCGGTGGCGGTGAAGGTGGCGGGGCTCGTCAAGCACGTGGACAGCGCGCTTTTTCTCTACCGCGACGAGAAGATGGTGCTGGTGAAGACAACAGTGGTGTCGTTTGCGGCGCACGCGAGCGCGATACTATCGATATACTACCTGGGGCAGTCGCTGGGGATAACACAGGCGACGATGCTGCAGTACTTCGTGGTGGTGCCGGTTTGCTTTATCGTGTCGAGCGTGCCGTCGACACCGGGGGCGTGGGGTGTGGGCGAGGTGGTGTTCAGGGTGCTTTTCGGGACGGTGGGGGTACCGGGGACGGCGGCTGTGACGCTTTCGATGATATACCGGCTGGGGCAGGCTATATGGACGATGCCGGGCGGCGTGATACTGATGTTTGGCCGGGAGCGGGCGACAGTGGGGGAACTCGAAAAAGAAATAGAGATGGACGGGGGGTTAACCGAGGCGGACGATGCCGACGCGGGAAGTTAAGGGCGCGATTCACGTCCACAGCGACTACAGCGACGGGTCGGGGACGGTCGGCGAGATAGTGTCGGCGGCGGAACGAGCGGGGATAGATTTTGTAATACTGACGGATCACGACACTCGAGACGCTGCGAGAGACGGATTGGCGGGACGTCACGGCAAGGTGCTCGTGGTCGTTGGAACTGAAGTGAGTCCGTCGCACGGTGGGCACTGCCTTTCGCTGGGCGAGGTAGACGTGCGTGGATACCGGTGGATGCCGGAACGGTACTATCTTGACAAGCTGAGGCGCGACGGGGCGGATGTGTACATAGCGCATCCGGAGGGGCGGGTCAAACCGACATTCGGGATACGTCTTCGCGAGTGGCACGTATGGGAGAACGAGCGGTTTGACGGGATGGAGATCTGGTCGTACATGCACGACTGGATAGAGAACTTAAACGTCTTTAACATGCCGTGGTACTACCTGAGACCCGACAAGGCCATCGACGGGCCGAGCGAACGCATTCTGGGGCTGTGGGACAGGCTCAACATGCACAGGAGGGTGTCGGGGATAGGGGCTTTGGACGCGCACGCGGTGAGGATGCTGTGGGGGGCGTTTGTGGCGTTTGAGTATGAGAAGCTTTTCAAGACGATATTGACGCACGTCATGGTTGAGGAATGGGGCGAGAGCGACGAGGCCGACACTCAGTCGCTGAGGGAGGCGCTGAGGCTGGGGCGGGCGTACGCGGCGTATCATGAGAGGGCGGCGGGGGACGGATTTCGGTTTTACAGCGACGGCGGGCACGAGATGGGAGACCGGGGAGAGTGGCGCGAGGGAGTGAGGCTTTTCGCGGAAACTGGAACGCAGGGAGAGATAAGCTTTGTCCATAACGGGCGAAAGATAAGCGAGAGCACAGGGCAGGAGGCATGCATAGAGGCACGCGAGCGAGGCGTGTACCGGGTGGAGGTAAGGATCGGGGGGCGCGCGTGGATATACTCGAATCCGATCTTTCTGGGATAGAAAAAAAGGAGCGGAAATTCTTATTGGCTGGGGTTGAATAAGGCGACGAGTCGAACTATAGAATAAGGGATGAATGAGCGCAGGGGGAGACAAGTGGCAAGACAGTTGAGGCCAACGTACAGCAGGACGCTTGATGCCGCGACGCGGGAGGCGTTTCTCTCGCGGGTATGCGCGCGCAACATGGCGATCGACGTCACCATAGTGGAGCGGCGGTCGCTGGGAAATATGAAGAGTCGTTTTCTTCGGGGACCGGAGCACGAGGGGGGGACTATCCTTATCGAGGCGCCGACAATCGCGGGGAGCGCGGTGCCGCTTCACAAGGATGAGAGCGTTGAAGTGGTGGCGGTGGTAGAGGGGGAGAGGTATGGATTCAGGGCGGGGGTTCTGAGCCGGACGCGGGCGCACCTGGGCGGCAACGTGGAGGTTCCGGCACTCAGGATAGAGGCGCCGGCGACGGTGTCGCTCATGCAGAGGCGCAAGTATTTCCGGGCGCGGGTACCGGCGCTCGAACCCATCATGGTGCAGTGCATAGGCAAAGCGCCTGCTACGGGAGGCAACGGCGGCAAAGACGAACTCGTGAAGTTTGACACGCGGGCTACAGACATATCGGGCGGCGGGCTGTGCCTCAAGCTTTCCAAGGAACGGGAGTATTTCGCGCGGGCGGGTGTGAGGCTTGCGCTGTCGTTTTCGCTACGGGGAGCGACGGGGATACAACTGGTCGGGGAAGTGAGGCACGCACACCAGGTGTCTGAGAAGAAGGACTGGATAGCCGGGGTGATGTTTCTCGACGCAGAAAAGACTGTGGCGGGGAGGCAGGCGGTCGACGCGATCATGCGGTATGTGACCAAGCGCCAGCGAGAGGTGCTCAAGAAGAAGAGCGGTCTGGAGTAGCTGGATGGAGGCTATGGAACTCGATATTATCCGCGAGACGCCTGCGGGCACAGTGGCGGTTTTGTCGCGGGGCGGCAAAGTGGTGGCCGTTGAAGCCGGATGCCGGGACGCGGGGGATGCGGAGTCGAGGATGACGGCCCGCACGGGGGCCGGGAAGTTTGTGAAGCGGGAGAGCGAAGCAGGACGGCAACTGAGGGAATACTTCGCGGGGAAGCGGCGGACATTTGACCTCAGGGTGGACCTTGGCGGGGTAGGGGGATTTGACGCGAGGGTGCTTACGGCGTGCTCGAAGGTTGCCTACGGGCAAGTGCGGACATACGGGGAAGTGGCGAAGGAGGCGGG
>CALMGO010000065.1 GCA_937863625.1 uncultured bacterium | reverse complement strand
CGCATGGCTGGGGGCGGTATTTTTCATGCTGGCGGTCTGCGGCGCAAGCAGCGAGATAGGGGCGGCTGCGGGGGCGATTACGGCGAGCGTGGCGGCGTTCAGGGTATTCGGCAACTACGACGGCGAGAGCATTTTCTGGTTTTCGCTTTTGATGCAGGCGGCGGGAGGCGCGGCGGCGGGTTCTCTCTCAGCGATCATATCGAATCGTCTGCCGGCGTCGGCATTTGCATTTCTGGCGGCGCTTCTTCCGGCGGGGCTGGAACAACTGGGTTCTTTCGGGGTGGGGGGACATCTCACGTCGACGGCACTGACGCAGTACAGGCAGCCTTTTATCGTGTGCATGGGACGGCTCGGCGGGATGGCGGGCGTGACATACGTGGTGTTTCTATTCGGCGCGGCGGCGGCGGCGGGCGTAAGACATATACGTTCGTCGGCGGTGGCGGTGACGGCGTCGGCGCCGGCGCTGTGCCTGGTGGTGACAGGACTATTGTACGGGGCGATAAGCGGAGCGAACAGCGATACGACGATCCGCGCGACGGCCTTCAACCTGAACGGGAGCTGGGCAGAAAGGCAGCGGCTGGGCGGCAATTCGACGTACGACGAGAAGACCTGGGCGAAGTATATGTCTGATTCACTTGAGCAGGTAAGCAACACGGTGAAAAGAAAGGCCGCCGCTACGGCGATGGACATGGGCGCCGAGGGGGCTTCAAGCCAACTCGTGGTATGGCCGGAGGGTGTTATGGTCGTGGATGAACAGTCGCGGCCAACGTTTCTCAGGCAGGTCCAGATAATCGCGAAGAACTCCGGGTGCGTGATAGCCGGGGGGTTTTACGATGCGACCACGACGGAGAGCGTGGGACTCCTGACCGGAACCGGCGGCGCGGTAGAGCAGGAGTACGTGAGGCGCAATTTTGTACGAGGGGCGGACGAGGTCATGATGAGCGGTCACATAGCGACACACGGCAGCGAGGAGCCCAAGGCGATCGGCACGGATTTCGGGCGCGCGGGGGTGCTCTTGTCGCTGGACGCCAACGACTTTTCCAACTTTCGGGCGATAGCGCGGGACGGGGGGGAGCTGGTGTGCGTGTGCGGCTATAACGACGACAGCAC
>CALMGO010000064.1 GCA_937863625.1 uncultured bacterium | reverse complement strand
TCGGCGATGCGGGCCATGACGCGGAGGTTTTCTTCGTCGATGTCGACAAGGCGAATGGTCGAGCCGCCGAGCGCGGGATGATGGACCATGTCGCGAAGGAGTTTCGGGGTAAAGGTGATGCTGGCTGCGCCGATGACTACGAGAACCGGTTTGGGCTTCATGGCAACCTCCGGGAGATTACGGGAACGACACCATGGGTGGCATTGTGCAAATGTCACTAAATGGCGCAAGGAACTCAGGTGGATTTGGGGTCGGCGTTTTCGTCGGGGAGGTCGTTTTTCCATTTGCGGCGGTCGTAATCACGGGGGCTCTTATGCGGGCCGCCGGTTTTGGGAGGCAGCGGGCTGCGGGGTCGAGCGGGTTTTGGTTTTTTGGGCATAGAGGGAGTATAGCATAAAGGAGCAGTCAGGAAAAGAGGCTGCAGGCCCGCCAAAGGCGGGTAAACTGCAGGCCGGAGGGAAAGACACAGATTAGTGTCCCCATAGGGCGGGTTTGAAACCCGCCCGTACAGAGGCAAAGGTGGAACCTATGTAGCGAAATAATAATGGCGGAGAGGGGGGGATTCGAACCCCCGGTGGGACAATGCCCCACTCCGGTTTTCGAAACCGGCCCATTCAACCACTCTGGCACCTCTCCGCCTGAAAAAGCCTACACGACAAAATCTTGCGCTCGATGCCGAATTATCGGCGTCGCTACGAATCTCTTATGCGTTTTTTGCGAAAGAACGCCTGCAGGATAGCGCGCGACTCGTCGGCAAGAACTCCGACGGTCATTTCGATACGGTGATTCAAGCGCTCGTCCTGCACAATATTATACAAAGTCCCGCAGGCGCCTGCCTTGGGGTCCGCGGCGGCGTATACAAGCCTAGCCACGCGAGCCAGTACAAGCGCCCCTGCGCACATGGCACACGGTTCGAGAGTGACGTAGGCAACGACACCTTCGAGCCTCCAGGCGCCGAGAGCCTCGGCGGCCTGCGTTATAGCGAGCATTTCCGCGTGCGCGGTAGGGTCATTCAAGGTTTCGCGCATATTATGCGCGCGTCCGATGACGCGTCCGTCTTTTACGAAGACGGCGCCGACGGGGACCTCATCCCGGGCGGCGGCAGCGGCGGCTTCACGCAAGGCCATACGCATGAATTCATCGTCGAGCTTCGCCAACTGCTGAATAGAGTCGTTATCGGTCATCGTGACGGGAGTATTATGGGGGAAAAGGGGAAATAGTCAAGCATGAGGAGGATGCGAGAAGGCCGGGGGCGGCACAGTCGCACGAATGATGAAAGAAGGCGGCGGCGCAATGGCAATGCATTTTTTCGGAAGGTTGACGGATTGGCGTCGGCGGGATAGACTAGGGCAATTGCACCGAGAGAATAAGGCCGCGCTAGACGGGGAGGTAGCGGTGCCCTGTACCTGCAACCCGCTATAGCAGGGTCGATGCTTTCTCGAGGGCGTTATCCTTTTCGGAAAACCATCCGGTAAGTGGCGTTGACGGTTGGGTCCTGGTGAATAGGACGGCGTGAATCTGGTCAGGCCCTGACGGGAGCAGCCATAAGCGCATTACCCTATGTACCGGGGTTGCCTGGCCCGAGCCAACTGCCGGAGGGAGCCGAGGGGGGTACGTTCGACAGAAGGTGCGCGGCCTAAAATTTAGAGGGGAGTACGCCAGGCAATGGGTTACCTGGTCCTTTCGCGCAAATACCGGCCAAAGACGTTTGAAGACGTCGTAGGCCAGGCGCACATAACGGGAACGCTTCAGAAGGCAATCGAGTCGGGCCGGGTGGCGCAGGCGTATATTTTCAGCGGCACGCGGGGGACGGGCAAGACGACGATGGCGAGGATACTCGCCAAGGCTCTTAACTGCGCGACGGGACCGACGGCGTCACCGTGCAATTCATGCGAGATATGCACGTCGATCGACACGGGTCAGGACGTGGACGTGGCGGAGATCGACGGGGCAAGCAACAACAGCGTTGAAGACATCAGGGAACTGAGATCCAACGCAAACTACACACCAGCGCGAGCGCGCTACAAGATATACTACATAGATGAAGTGCACATGCTGTCTACGCCGGCGTTTAATGCGCTACTCAAGACACTCGAGGAGCCTCCGGCGCACGTAAAATTCATATTCGCCACGACCGAGCCGCACAAGATACCACTGACAATACAGTCGAGATGCCAGAGGTTTGACTTTCGCAATATCGGCGCGGAAGACCTTTTGGGCAGGCTGGGCTGGATATGCAAGAACGAGGGGATAGCGGCCGAGGAGGGCGCGCTGGCTCTGGTGGCGAGATTCGCGGCGGGTAGCATGCGGGACGCGGAAAGTTTGCTCGACCAGGTGGTGAGCTTCAGCGGCGATAAGATAACGGTCGAGGCGGTGGAGTCGGTGCTGGGCGTGGTGCCGGCGCAGGCGATGAGCGATCTTTTGCGGGCTCTGGCCGCAGGGGACACAAAGGCAGCACTAACGGCAATCGAAACAGTCGTCGGGGCGGGGACGTCGTCAAGGCAGTTTGTGGCGGAATTTATCGATTATCTCCGCGATGTGCTCGTGGCGAAATCGTGCGGCGCGGATTCGAAGCTTCTCGTGAGGAGCACGGGCGAGCGGGAGATGCTAAGCGGCGACGCCGGGAAGTGGAGCGAAGAGGCGCTTGTATATGCGATGGGGTTACTTGGCGAGACATACGCGCGCATGGCGAGGTCGCCGCAGACGCGGGGGCTTCTGGACGTATCGATAATCAAACTGGCGCGCGTAGACGACTGGCGACATCTCGCGGAACTGGTCAGGAGTCTTCGCGACGGGACGGTGAGCGCAGGCGAGACGACGGAGGCGGAGAAACAGCCCCCTTTTGAGGAGCCGGCCGGGGGGCCGCCGGCGAGAGCGGCGAGCCTGGGCGAAAGGGCCTGGGAGGCGCTCGTCACGGCGGCGAAGACTCAGGGGACGCTTGTAGCCAAGACGCTTGAGGCGCATGCTCACGTGAAGGTTGACGACGACAAAGTGAGAATATCGCTTCCGGAGAACTTCGCGCTGCAGCAGGCGGCTCTTTTGAGGAACGAAGTCAGGGACGCGCTGGAGGCGGCGCTCGGGCAGGCGCTTGACCGCAAGGTCAGACTTGAAGTGACGCGGGACGCGTCAAACGGGAGCGCGGTAGTGGAAGACAGGACGATAGTTCAGCGGAGAAAAACGCTGCGAGAGCAGGCTTTGCTCGACCCGGCGGTAAGAAAGATGATGGAAGTCTTTGACGCGACTTTTGTGGACGTGGAGGAATAGGGATGTTCAAGGGGCTGGGCGACCTGAAGAATCTGGTCAAAGAAGCCGGGAAGATGAAAGAGCGCATGGAGGCCATGCAGGCGGAGCTGGGCGAGAAGATCGTCGAGGCGAGCGCAGGCGGCGGCATGGTGAGCGCGAAGGCCAACGGCAGGCAGGAGATAGTGTCGGTAGCAATCGACGACGAGGTGCTGGCGCTGGGGGATAAAGCGATGCTGGAGGACCTGGTGACGGCGGCGTGCAATGCAGCGCTTGATAAGGCCAAAGAGATGATGCGGGAGGAAGTGGCAAAGATAACGGGCGGGCTCAATATAAACCTTCCGGGGATGCAATAGGACAAGATGGCAGGCGAAACGACAGAGAGCTTTGACAGGCTGGTGGGAGAGTTCAAGAAACTCCCGGGCATCGGCGGGCGGACGGCCGAGCGGCTGGCGTATCATGTGCTCAGGGCGGGCAAGGATGAGGCAATGGCGCTGGCGTACGCGATACGCGACGTCAAGAAAAACATGCGCAATTGCAGGGAGTGTTATAATCTGACAGAGGGGGAGGTCTGCTCGATATGCGCGGACGCGAGGCGCGACAGGAGCGTGATTTGCGTGGTGGAGCAGCCGAAAGACATCTGGGCGCTTGAGAAAACGGGAGCATACAGGGGGCTGTATCATGTCCTTCTGGGCAGGCTGGCCCCTCTTGAAGACATGGGGCCGGAGAACCTGACGGTGGATGAACTCGTCAAGAGAGTAGAGAAAGGCGGGGTCAGGGAAGTGATACTTGCGACAAACCCGAACCTTGAAGGGGACGGGACGGCGGCATACACAAGAGAGAAACTGGCCGGGATGAACGTGAGCGTGACGAGAATAGCGCGAGGGATGCCGGCGGGATCGAGCATTGAGTTTGCCAATACAAACATCCTGCAGGACGCATTGTCGGGCCGGCGGGAGATGGATAGATAAGGGAATCACAGGGGAGCTATGACGCCTGAAATACGGCTCGATACTGGACTGCACACGCGCCTCGAACAGAGGCTGAGACTTGCACCGCAGGTAATTCAATCGATTGAGATACTTCAACTGCCCACGCAGGCGCTCGAAGGACTCATACAACAGGAGATGGCGGACAATCCGGTTCTGGAGATAAAGGCGGCGGAACCGACCGAGACGCCCGTCGAGCCGGAGCCGGTCGAGGAGGAGCAGGAAGGCAGCGCAGCAAGGGAGATAGAGGAGAGCTGGAAGGAGAGTTTCGGCGAGAGGCCCAGACGCGTCAACGCGGAGGCGAGCGACCGCAAGCAGGAAGCGATGATGAACACCGCAGCGCGGCCGATGACGCTGCATGAGTACCTGCTGGCGCAGTTCAGAATGCTCGAAGCAACGCCGAGGGTGACGGAAGCGGCCACGGACATCATATACAACCTCGACGACGGGGGCTACCTGCATTATGAACTGAGCGATCTTGCCGCTGAGAGCGAGGAGCGGTATACGCTTTCGGAGGCGGAGGAGGCGCTGGCGCTGGTGCAGACGCTGGAGCCGGTGGGAGTGGGGGCAAGGACGCTTCAGGAGTGCCTCCTGCTACAGGTGGGAGACACCGTCAACGGGCTCGTTCGGGAGATAATAAGGAACCACCTGGAGGACGTGGAGCAAAACAGACTGCCGCGGATCGCACAGAAGACGGGCTATGACATGGCGGACGTCAACGCGGCGGTTGAGTACATATCGAAGCTCGACCCGAGGCCGGGAAGCCACTATGGGGGCGAGACCGCGCCGCGGATAATCCCGGACGTGGCGGTCGAGTACACGGACAAGGGCTATGAGGTCCGTCTCGAAGACGACCGGGTACCGAACCTGTTCATATCGAATCTGTACGAGCAGTTGGTCAATTCCAAGGACGCAGGCGAAGCGACGAAGAAATACCTGAGGGATAAGATAAGGTCCGCGCGGTGGCTGATAGACGCGATAGAGCAGAGGCGGACGACGCTTTTCAGGATTTCCAAGGCTCTTGTGGACGTGCAGAAGGAATTTCTGGATTTCGGGCTGTCCCATCTTCGCGTGCTGAGGATGCAGGAGGTCGCCGACAAGGTGGGCGTGCACGTCTCTACGGTGAGCAGGGCGATCGCGGACAAGTATATACAGACGCCGCGAGGGATATTTCCGCTGAAGTTTTTCTTCAGCGGCGGCGTGCCAAACAACGGCAACGATCAGTCGGCAACGTGGCGGTCGATAAAGCAGGAGATAAAGCAACTGGTGGCCAACGAGGACAAGAGTAATCCGCTCGCGGATGACGAAATCGCGCGAATACTGTCAGAAATGGGGAGTCCTGTGGCCAGGCGAACGGTGGCTAAATACCGGAAACTGCTCGCCATACCGTCAAGCCGGAGGCGAAAGGCGTATTAGGAGCAGGAAATTCGTGTTTTTTCGATTGACATGCCGTTTACGTCCCCTAAACTACGTGTAAGTCCAAGCAGCCCGTACGCTTGGAGGCAATTGGAAGGAGGACGATGGATGCGCAACAAACTGGTACTGATGCTGCTGCTTGTCTCGGGCTTGGCCGTGTCCTCGGGTTGCTACATGAGCACCGGCAGCACCAAGAAGCAGGCGGTGCGTCGCGTGATGATAGCCGGCGAACAGGTGAAACTGATGGGCCAGGACGTGGATCGGCTGTTCGGGCTGGAGGAGTACCCGACGCTGGGCAGGTGGCAATAGCCTGACGTAAGGCGACAAGGTCGAAATTAAGAAGCCCTTCGGAATATCCGAGGGGCTTTTTCTATTTTGCGGCGGCGGGCACCGCAGAGATTCGAAAGCAGGCAGTTGAACAATGGACAAAGAGATGCATGAAATGAGGCATGCCTGATGCAGAGCCGCCAGTCGTAGCGGGCACGCGAAGAAGGCGCGGGGGCAAGAGAGAGATTCAAACGGGG
>CALMGO010000063.1 GCA_937863625.1 uncultured bacterium | reverse complement strand
GATGCCCGCGGCTGGCGGCCTAGTTCGCCGATGCGGGCGGCGATATCGACATGCATATTCGGGAAGCGGTCCAGCGACTTCGCAACATGGCCGAGGTTCTCGGCGAAGTGTCCGACGTGCACAGATATGAACTGCGTCTTCGGATGCCGCGCGTAGACTCTGTCCCGTGCCGCCAGTAGTTCTTCGTTCGAGGGAAAATCCTTACCATGGAACGACCAGTCGGGATGGTTGTTCAACTCCTCAAACCGTTCGTTGTACTTGTCGGTCACATAGAAGAACGCCGAGGGGTCCGAGACGTGAATCGCCACTGGGATTTTCAGCGCCGCGCACGCCTCCCACATCGGGTCGAATCGCGGGTCGTCGACCTTGATCAGTTTCCCGTCGGCGTCACGCACGACGAGTCCGAGATTCTTCAAGACCTTCAGGCCGCGTGCGTCCGCTTTGTGTGCGGCGACCACCGCATCGGCCTGCATCTGCGCGTAGCCGGGCTCCTTCATGCGGCGGTAAAAGGGCTGGGTGAAGGTGACAAACCGTCCGGGATAGGCGCGGTCCAGCGCATCGACGAAGGGTTTCACTCCTTCGCCGGCGCCACCGGTGAGGTTGACCAGGGTGCGAATGCCGCGCCGGTCCATGACTTCAAGCATTTCGGCGGGAGGAGTGGGAAAGTTGACCCTGTCGCTGCCTTCGCGGGCGAAGGTGAGATGAGTGTGGATATCGATGACCGGGAAGCGCGGCTTCTCGACGATGTGCTCATCGACGACCAGCATGCTCTTGGGCTGGAAGTCATTGATGTCGAGAGGAGGCGCCTTGCGATCCTGTGCCAGGGCCAGTGGGGCCATGCCCAGGCCGGCGATCCATCCGCGGCGTGTAGCTTTCATGCGAAATATGGTATCGGAGTTGAGCCCAGGATGTTTTCCGGCTGATTCACGCGGCGGGTCGGAGTCGGGCTTCAAGGCGCCCCAAAAGGGCGTTCGCTCTGTCCGATCCGGGATGGTTCTTGCCAGCAACCGGAGCAAGCAAGCCGACACAGAACAATGCATGCCGTACGCTGGCCTCTCGGTTGTAGTAGACTACACAGACATGTCAGTAGACACGTCGCGCTGCTTGTTTAAGATATTTTAATCTTTGTCTCTAATGGTGTCGCGAGGCGTGCTGGCAGGCGTTCGGAGCAGGCCGCTGAGGCCGGAACGAAAGAGAGGATTGACTCTCCCCTTGGCAGATGATAACTAAGGACACACTGATATGTTATTGCAGCCAGGGGACCACGTTAACAATTTTGTGCCGAGACGCCTCAGTTGAGACTGGTTGACGACTGCGAACGGATTTCATCCTGGAGGATAATGATGCGCAAGAAACTCCTAAACCCGAGATACGGTACTGGAGTGCTATTAGCCATGGCATTGCTGGTCACTCTGGTGTCTCAGCCAATCCAAGGCCAGGTTCTGTATGGCTCAATCGTCGGAACCGTCGAGGATCCGTCAGGGGCTGTTGTCCCAGGCGCGAAAATCGCCCTCACCCACACCGCCACGGGCACCGTCCGTGATGTCCAAGCCGACGATCAGGGCCGTTACAACGCAATTAGTTTGCCGGCGGGCACATACGATCTGGTCTTCACGTCCGCTGGGTTCCGGACCCTCACACGCACGGGCGTCGAGGTCACCATCAACACAGTGACGCGTGTCAACGCCAAACTTGAAGTTGGCCAGGTCAGCGAGCAAGTCACGGTT
>CALMGO010000062.1 GCA_937863625.1 uncultured bacterium | reverse complement strand
CCTGGCGGTTGTCCTTGCTTTGGCGGTCGGCGCGTTCGCCTACGAGGTCCGCGTCAGCCGGCTCAACTCGTGGGAGCTTACCTTCGAGTGCAAGCCCCCCCGCGTCATCGAAACGAGCGACGCCTCGGCCCCCCGGGAGTACACGTACGTCATCTATACGGTGACGAATAACACTCCCCAGGACGTCGATTTCTTTCCCACTTTCCAGATCGAGACCGACGACGGGACAGTAACTTGCGCCAGTGCTTTTCCAAAGGTCACAAAAAAACTCTCCGAGCGTTTCAGCAGGAATATCCTCGATTCCACCAAAATCCGCGGCATCCTGAAACCCGGCGAGACCAGAAACGGTATCGCCGTTTTCAGCGGCGTTGACCCTGCTTCCGATATGCTCACCGTCTACGCCTACGGCTTCTCAGGAGACCTGAAGACCTCCCGCGACGCCGAAGGCAAGGTCACGACCCTCTACCGCGCCTACAAACTCGTTTATTCGCGCCCGGGAGATGAGTTCGTCGTGGCTATCGATCCGGTGACGCTTAAGTCGGCCGAGTGGATCTGGAGGGAGTAGCCCTCCTCAAAGCGGCCGGTACTGCTGCCGTTTGCGCGCGCTGCCCCGCGCTATGAGCATCTTCGCCACCCAGTCCCCGAGCAGTGCGCTCGCGACCGCCGTGCCCGCCAGCGCAAACGGCGAAAGCTCCAGTATCCGGAAAAACGCCGTCGGCGCCTCCGGGCTTATCATGTACCGGGACGCCGCCACCGGCAACGCCGCCACCCCCACAATAGCGCCGCACGCCACCCACGTGCTCGTCCGCGGCTTCGCAGAGAGCGCTCCTATGTACGCCGTCAGGAAAAACGACAGCGCCACCAGCAGAAGGTATATCCGCACCCGTTCGACCGGTGTCCGCGAAGGCGCCTTCCTGAGAGCAGCTTCGGCGGCGGACGCCGTCTGCGCCGCTGCTGTGCCTCTGCCTGCATCCTTGAGCGCCGCCACCCCGGAGACGCCTTGTTTCGGCGTCTCCAGCAACACCGGCACCGCGACGTACGAAAGCACCGCCGCAAGAAGTATCGCCGCGACTCCCCCCAGAAGGCTCGACAACAGGCCGACGCCCGCATTTTCCGCAATGTATATGGCCGACTCTTCCCGCGATTCCTTCTTGAAGATCGTCAGCCCTGCCAGGTACTGTCCCAGATAACCCGAGTACAGTGTCACGACTGTCCACAGCAAATACGCAATGTAATGAACCCAGTACAGCTTCACGCGCCGCGCCATGGCAAACGCCCTTAGCGACATCCACTCCGTGTAAAACTCTGGAAGCCGGCTCGCCTTCGCCTGTTCCGCCGCGCTCATCGCCGGCAGAACGCTCGACATCCGCGAAACCTGTTCCCATACGCTCATCGGGTCCAGACTCAAAAACACCAGCCCCACGGCCAGCGCGCCCACCATCGGTCTGCTGTACGGCCTGCGGTATGCAAGCGTCCCCATGGCGCTCGCAAGAAGAGCCGTCAGTGACACCCGCACCCCGTCGTACCAGTTGTCAGGCGTCCTGATTACCAGCCCCCCGCCCCCCGTCGTGCCGCTGAACAGGTTGCACACAAATACGAACACGGCAAAACAGAAGACCGCCGCCAAGAACGCCCTCGCGCCCTCCCTCATCTGTCTGAAGTATTTCTCTCTCACGACGCCCTTTCCCGCTTCCGCTGCTACTCAAGCACCAGGTTCGTCATCGTCTTCTCGACGCCTTCTATCCCCCGTAC
>CALMGO010000061.1 GCA_937863625.1 uncultured bacterium | reverse complement strand
TCAAAATGCCTGTCAAGGTTCGGGATGAGTATCACAAGCGGCGTACCGTTGGTGTACCCCTTGTTCGAAAACCCCGGCATGGTGTCCGCGGCATTGACTCCGCTGTAGATGACCGGGATGTCAGGCTCACGCCTGGGGCTCGAAAGTTCGCCCTGCCCCGGCTTTCTGAGCAGCAGTTCCGCATAGATATCCGATTCGGCAAAATGCAGCCCCGGCGGTACGCCCTGAATGTGCGTAGTTAGACCGTCCTGGTAACTGCCTCCCGCCACCGTCGCCTGGAAAATCGTCCCGTACGTACATCCGATCATAGTCCACTTCCTTCCCTTAGAACCCTATTCTCCAACGGCAATGCGTGCCCCAATGCCTCTCATCACATATACAAATGTTTCAAAAGTCACCGCGATCGCTTCGGCGCCATCGATAGTCGTCACGCTTTCAGCGCCGCTTGCCGCTACTGCCAACGCCATAACCACCCTGTGGTCACCATGCCCGTCCACATGCGCTCCATGGAGTTTGCTCTCCTCGATGACAAGGCCGTCGGGCATCTCTTTGACTCGCGCACCCATCTTCGAAAGCTCGGCGGCCATGACCGCTATCCGGTCGGTTTCCTTTATCCTCGCATGCGCCACGTTGACGAGTCTCGTCGTGCCGCGTGCAAAGCACGCCAGGCACGCCATCATCGGCAGCGCGTCGGGAGTGGCGTTAAGGTCGATTTCACAGCCGGAGAGCCCTCGGCCCGACACGACAATATCCCCGCCGTCAAACGCCACGTTCGCGCCCATACGGCTCACGTAGTCCATCACCGCCTTGTCGCCCTGCGTGTCGTTGATGTCAAGTCCGCCCAGTGAAACGGCATTGTCTCCCATGGCGCCCGCCGCCAGAAAGAAAGTCGCCGAAGAAAAGTCCGCCGGTATCGCCTTTTCAAATGCTTTGTAAGTCTGGCCGCCCGGAATAACAAATTCGCTGAGGTCGTCGGCGTATTCGATCTTCATGCCCTGCTCGACGAGCCACGATAGCGTCATCCTGACATACGGCGCTTCGTGAAGCACTGGCACAAGCACGCGCGACTCTCCGTCGCCAAGCGGCGCGTTTATAAGAACGCTCGAAAGATACTGCGAACTGACCGCCTCCATGCTCGTACTGCCGCCGGAAAGTCTCCCCTTGACCTCAAAAGGCGCGCAACCGTTGCCCCTCATACTGACTGCTGACGCGCCAAGGTCTGTAAGTGCCGCTGCAAGTACTCTGCTTGGCCTGCGCTGTATCTGCTCGTCACCTGTAAGAGTCGCCTTACCGTCACGAAGAAGGGCAAATGTGCCCATCGACACGTTGAGTGTCGTGCCGGAGTTCCTGACGTCTACGACACTTGTCGGCGCTTTTATCTCGCCTGCGGCGCCCGTAACTACCCACTCGCCCCGACACATCTCGACCGTCGCGCCGGCCGCCCTATAGGCATCAACCGCGGCGTGCGTATCGGCGCTCTCAAGGGGGCTTAGTATCCGGCCCGTCCCGTCCGCCAGTGAGGCAAACGCCACCGCGCGAATCGTGTGGGACTTCGAGCCGGGTATCTGCACCCTGCCGGATAGTCTCGATGGCTCGACCTGGAGTCTCAAACTCCGCCTCCCCTTCGATTTTGGCCACACAAGAGTTTACTGTCGCATGTTTCACAACAGGGGCTCTCAGGCGCAACTGCCGTCAAGCACCGTGATTATACCGGGAAACGCGGCCAATTGCCACTCTAAAGCGCCCCTGCCGCCGCCTACCCGGACAGCGCAAACGAGAACCTGCTCCCAGCGCCTCCGGCGGTATACCCGTCCCCAAACGCCGCTGCTATTGCCCGTGCAGCCCGCTCTCCAGTGCAGTGAACTGGCGCTACGATGCGTGCGCCGGAGTCC
>CALMGO010000060.1 GCA_937863625.1 uncultured bacterium | reverse complement strand
CACCATGTTCTTAAATCTCGCCAGTGACCCTGCCGAGGAACGCGTCCTCACCCCGCGCTGTGCACTCACGCTGGCCGAGTACCTCGCCTTCGAAAAGGACATGCACGTCCTTGTCATACTCGTTGACATGACCAACTACTGCGAAGCCCTCCGTGAGATTGCCGCCGCGCGCGAGGAGGTTCCCTCCCGTAAGGGCTATCCCGGCTATATGTACAGCGACCTCTCCGAAATCTACGAACGCACCGGCCGCATCCGTGGCCGCAAGGGCTCCATCACGCAGCTGCCCATTCTCTCGATGCCCAATATGGACATTACGCATCCTATCCCCGACCTCACCGGTTACATTACCGAAGGCCAGGTCGTGCTCGACCGCGAGCTCTTCCAGCGCGGCATGTATCCCCCGATAAACGTCCTCCCAAGCCTCTCGCGCCTCATGAAGGACGGCATCGGCGAGGGGCAGACCCGCGAAGACCACGCGCATCTGTCAAGTCAGCTCTACTCTGCCTATGCCGAGTCCGGCCGCATTCGCTCGCTTGCCGCCGTCATCGGCGAGGAGGAGCTCTCCGAGGTCGACCGCGCCTATCTCTCCTTTGGCGACGAGTTCGAAGGGCGCTTCATAGCCCAGGGCGAGCAGGAAAACCGCACTTTCGAGGATACCTTGAATCTCGGCTGGGAGCTTCTCCGCATACTTCCCGAGCGCGTCCTTACCCGTGTCACAAGGGCCGAGCTCGAAAAGTACTATCACGCGCGCGCCGGTGAAAACGATGTGAACGTCGACGGAGGCAAAGTGTAATGAGCCGCATCGCCGTAGCCCCTACCAAAGGCGCTCTTATCGCCCTCAAGGAAGAGCTCACCCTCGCCCGCGGGGCGCATGAACTCTTGGAGCGTAAGCGCGAGGTCCTCATTAACGAACTCATGCGCTACGTCCACGAGTTGCGCGATTCCCAGCAGCGTTTCCATGAGAAGTTTCAGGCCGGGTTAAAGCTCTTCCTCACCGCCCGCGCCCGCATGGGCAACCAGCGCGCCGACCTCGCCATGGAGTTTCCCGTCACCGAAAACGAGTTTCACATACTTCACCGCAGCGTTATGGGCGTCCATATACTTGAACTCGCCATCTCAAAGGCCGCGTCGCAGCCTCTTCCCGGTTTCGCCCTTGGCGTCCCCGAGCTCGAAGAGGCTTACAAGTGTCTCCAGGACGCCTTAAAGCTCCTTGGCGATTATGTGACGCGTCTTGGCAGCGTATTCAGGCTTGCCACCGAGGTAAAGAAAACTCAGCGCCGCGTTAATGCCCTTGAAAATATCTTCATTCCCGGGTATGAAAGCAGGCGTGATTTCATACAGGCCGTGCTCGAGGAAAACGAGCGTGAGGAGTTCTTTCGTCAGAAACGTGTGAAAAACAAACTTGCGCAAAGCGGGGACTAAACTCCCCGCGCCGCGCCCGCTTCAGGGGTGCCACAGGATGGTAAAAAGAATTCTGTTTGTCGTCTCAGCCACCGGTGAGTCGATTCACGGCGTCAAATTCGTCGCCGAGCTCGCCATCTCCACTGACGCGCAGATAATCGCCCTTAACGTCGTCGATACCTCGGTCGCAAAACACTTGAAGACCGCTACCGGCGCCGATGAGGCCGAAACTGTCGTCAAGCTCGAAGAGGACGGCTGGCACTACCTTTACGACGTCGAGGATTCCTGCAAGAGCCTCGGCGCCCGTATAGTCCTCCAGCAGGAGGAGGGTTTCCCTGACGGCGCAGTCGCCGCCGCCGCAAAGCGCTTCAAGGCCGACCTCGTCGTCGTCCCCCGCAGCCGCGCCGGCGGATACTCCCAGTCGCGGTCCGAGCGCTTCATCATGAGCCTTATCGAACGTTGTCAATGTCCTGTTCTTGTCGTCTGATACT
>CALMGO010000059.1 GCA_937863625.1 uncultured bacterium | reverse complement strand
TCTCACTAAGCAGAACCATCGCACGCTCTCACGCAAACCGTCGAGGCGCCTTCCCCCTTAACCGCCTCGTTAATAATACACGTCTATCATGTCGGTTCTTTTCCAGTCTCAGTTCTTTTAGGAGTGAACACATGTACCGAAAACCAGTCTCATTGGTAATGTTGGCTCTGGCGGTTCTGTTCGTAATAGCCCCCTCTGTCATGGCAGCCGAGGAGAAAGCGGACGGCGGCCCCGCCGTCCCGTCCTGGCTGACGGATCTGAAGTTCTCCGGCGACCTGCGCATCAGGTATGAAGGAAAGTGGTATGACGAGAATACCGCCGACGAACAGCATGGTCGTTTCCGTATGCGTTTCGGCTTCGAGAAGAAACTCACCGACGAACTGAGCGCCGCATTCCGCCTCGCGAGCGGCTCCTCAGACGACGCCACCTCTACCAACCAGACGCTCACAGGGCAGTACAGCGAAAAGACCGTCTGGATTGACCTCGCCTATGTCACATATAAGCCCACCGGCATAAAGGGGCTCACAATCGGCGCAGGAAAGCTCAAGAACCCTTTTGTCAACACGGACCTCGTCTGGGACTCTGACGTCAACCCCGAGGGCGCTTACGCGACGATGTCCTTCTCCGGACTCGACAACTTCACACCCTTCGTCACGGCTGCGGGATTGCTCAACTATGAAAACACAACCGCCGGACGTGACGATGCCAGCACGGCGGCACTTCAGGGCGGATTTGACTGGAAGGTCTCGGACAATGTCTCCTGGCAGTCGGCTGTCGCGTACTACAACTACCTCAACTACACAGAGGCAGGCAACTGGAACAAGTCCAACGGCAACACTAACGCGGGTGGCGTTCTCACAGCAGGCGACTTCAACCTCGTAAACCTCACCAATATCGTGACGTTTGACATATCCGAACTCCCCGTCGAAATATTCTTCGACTACGTCAAGAATACCGGCGAAAACGCACCGGCGCCCGACAACGGTCAGGACACTGGTTACGCAGCCGGTTTCAAGGTCGGCTCCAGCAAGAACCCCGGCCGTTGGGACGCAGGCTACAAGTATGCGAAGATCGAGGCCAACGCCGTCCCCGGCGCCTTCAACGACTCCGACTTTGGCTACGCAAATCGCAAGGGGCATAAGGTAAGCGTAAACTACTGCATCGCAAAGAACGTCTCTGCCGGTTTGGCTGTTTTCCGGACCGAGCCGGATACCGGCGGCACGGAAAAGCAGACACTCGTGCAGGCTGACATCGTGGTTAAATTCTGACGCTAACAGGCAATGCACTCTCTGTTAACATAATCTTAATACAAAAAGTGATCATAACAGATATGATAACTCGAAAGGAGATTTACCATGAGAAAGACGCTTCGCTTCACCCATGTCCTCACGACGGTTCTAGCCGCCATTCTCTGTTTCTGCGTGGTATCCGGCACTCTTCTTGCCCAGGAAAAGCCCGTCAGTCGAAAAGGCGTCACCGTGAACGGCGCCGGGGCTTCCTTTCCCTACCCCGTTTACGGCAAATGGGCCTACAAGTACCAGGAACTGACCGGCCTGCGTCTCAACTACCAGTCCATAGGCTCCGGCGGCGGCATTGCTCAGATAAAAGCTGGCACCGTCGACTTCGGCGCAAGCGATGCGCCCCTCACAGCCGCCGAGTTGGACGAGGTCGGTCTCGTCCAGTTCCCCATGGTCATAGGCGGCGTGGTTCCTGTCGTCAACATCTCCGGCATTAAAGCCGGCCAGATCAAACTCTCCTCGGCGGTTCTTGCTGACATTTTCAGCGAG
>CALMGO010000058.1 GCA_937863625.1 uncultured bacterium | reverse complement strand
ATTACGAGAGTGCCGACAATGGCGTTGGCCACGCCGCCGCTCTCCATGCCGGGAGGGGCAGGGAGCTTGGTAAAGAAATTCCAGTTGATGCCGCCTGCGCCGCGGACCGTGATTTCGTAAAGAATCCAGCCCATCATGAAAATGCCGAGCATCGCGGCAAGTCCTGCGAAGGCGGAGGCCACGCGGTCGGCAAACCTTCTTATCGCATGCGAGCGTGGTCTCACCGGGCACCTCCGGCGGATTTCGCGAGCCGCGCAAGCCACAGATGGGCCAGTATCTGGAAGAACGCGGAGATGAGGAAAAGGACGAGGCCGAGTTCGACAAGAGCGCTCATGTGGACGGGGTCTGATGCCTCGGCGAACTCATTGGCGAGAGTTGACGCGATTGTATTTCCGGCCTCAAAAAGCGAGCGCGATGCGGCGGCCTTAAAGAAGGGCTCGCCGAATGAGTGGTCGTTTCCTATGACAAACGTGACGGCCATGGTTTCGCCGATAGCCCTTCCGAGGCCGAGAAAACACGCCCCAACAATGCCCTGGATGGCGTACGGTATCGAAACGCGTGTGGTCACTTCAAGATTGGTCGAACCGAGACCGTGGGCGGACTCTTTCACCACGGCAGGCACCATGCGCAGTATGTCGCGGGAGACTGCACATATGAAGGGCAGAATCATCAGGGCAAGGATGATACCCGCGGTCAACATTCCGATGCCCATAGGCGGACCCTGGAAGAGCGGAAGCCAACCGAGGGTTTTGCCCAGGGCGGGCTGAGCATAGCGGGACATGAGAGGGGCGAATACGAAAAGGCCCCACATGCCGTAGATGATGCTGGGAATGGCCGCAAGGAGCTCGACCGCCGAGGCGACTAAGGAACTCACCCTGGGAGGCGCGAGCTCAACGAGAAAGACTGCGATGATGAGACCCAGCGGCACTGCCAGTAGCATTGCGATGACCGTAGAGACGACGGTCCCGTAGATGCTGCTGGCGGCTCCGAATTCCTGGGTGACCGGGTTCCATGCGTGGGAGATTAGGAACCCAAATCCGCTTTTGTCAAAAGAGGGCCCTGAGTCTCTGACCAGGTTGAAAAGGATGCCCGCCATGACAAGCACAATTGCCGAAGCGCAAGCGGCCGCAGCCCACTTGAAGAGGCTGTCGGCCCTGCGCTGACGGCTTGTCATATACAGAGACTTCAAAGCAACTCCTTCTCAACCGACACCGGCGTTCTCGATGACCGCGGTGTCAAGGTGCTACCAGACGGACTTGCCGCCTGCCCTGACGTCCTCTTTCCACGTGTTTTCAATCATGTTGTAGACGTTCTCGGGAATGGGGACGTAGTCAAGTTCCATTGCTGTAGAAGCGCCGTGCTTGAACGACCAGTCAAAGAATTCGAGCATGGCCTTTGTGACTGTCGCGTCCTTGTTTTCCTTATGTACGAGGATGAAGGAGGCGCCTGTGATGGGCCATGACTCGTCGCCGGGCTGTTCAACAAGTACTACATAGTAGCCGGGGACCGACCAGTCGGCGTTTGCTGCTGCAGCCTG
>CALMGO010000057.1 GCA_937863625.1 uncultured bacterium | reverse complement strand
CGTACAAGGTGTCAGTTCCGCCTAAAGTCTTTTTCGTCCTGTTGCCCGAGGCGTCGTAGTAGAAATACTGGCTGTAGGCGTCGCCGCCGGTCCTTACCTCCCCTGTCAACTGGTACGCATCGTCGTAAGTGTAGTCCACATCGGCACTTGTGTATGCAGAGCCGGCAATAGCCATCCCGACCCGGTTGCCAGTAGCATCCAACGTATATGCAAACGAGGAAATAACTGACGTATCTGATTTCTTATTCGACAAGAGCGTTAGTCTGCCGACACCGTCAGAGAGGTACTCCGTATACGAAGCGTTGCCAAGGAGTGTCTTTGTCACCGCCCCTGCATCATCATAGGAGTACACCGCGCGGCTCGTGCTTCGTCCCGACACGGCGCGACTTCGCAGAGTAGCATTTGACGCAAATCTGCAGAGGCAACGCGGTGTCAGACACGCGGCGCGGCGAAACATGCGCCTTCGAGACGAAAGTTCCGTGTCAGACACCGAGTTGCGTGGAAGCGTCATTGCGCCCCTGGCATCGTATGAGTACGTGCAGTCAGTCAGATGGTTGCCCCCCAATGGCCGGGTTGGCGGGAGTATATGCGGGGTTGGCGGGGGATTCAGGATGAAAATCGAGTGATTTCGCTTTGCTCAGTGGCAGGAGCGGGGGTCAGGCGGTAGTGGCGTGTATGCCGGCGTGGCGGGCCATGTCGATGATGCGGGCGAGGCGTTCGGGGGTCTGGGTGGGGCCGTCGATATCAAAGGGGGCGCCGAGCCATTCGTATTTGGCGGAGGCGGATGCGTTAAAGGGCAGGACGGCGGCACGGGGGAGGCCGGCATCCTTCATGAAGGCAAAGATGCCGCGCAGGTTGTCATCAGTGTCGGTGATGCCGGGCACAAGAGGAATGCGCACCTCGACATCGGCCCCGGCGAGGCGGCGGGGGGACACTATAAATAGCGTCCTTACCCCAGGGCGTCTAAGCCAGGCTCAGGGCAAGCGCCGTCACGGGCATAACGTGCGAAGACTTCACACGGTCAGGGCGCGTATTTCTACAGGGCGGCCATGAACTGGAAGCTCCTGTCGAGCACACCCGGGAGACCCTCGTGCTGGTAGTCAGGGTAGATGACGAGCGACTTGGGCGAGGTTATCTTATTAAAGGCGGCAAACTGCGTGGACGGGGGGCACACATCGTCCATCAGGCCGACCGACATCATGACCTCGGCCTTTATGCGCGGCGCAAGGTGCTGGACGTCAATGTATCCGAGTCGCGTCCAGATCTCTTCCTCGCGTTCATGCGTGGGGTCGAACTGGCGGAAGAAATTGCGGAGTTCCTCGTAAGCGCCCTTTGCAAGATCCATCTCCCAGACGCGCTTGTAATCAGTGAGAAAGGGGAAAATGGGGGCAGCGAGTTTGATGCGGGGTTCAAGCGCGGCGCAGGCGAGAGTGAGGCCGCCACCTTGAGAGCCGCCCATGGCGCCGACACGCGAGGCGTCGACCTCGTCAAAGTCCATGACGATGCGTGCGAGCTGGGCGGTGTCGAGGAATATCTGGCGAAAGAGGAGTTTTTCGGGGCTGTCGTCAAGACCGCGGATGATGTGGCCTCTGTAGGTGGTGCCTTTTATGCCGCCGGGGTCCTCGGATTTGCCGCCCTGGCCGCGGCAGTCGAGCGCGGCAACGGAATAGCCTGCGGCGACGTAACCGAGTTTTTCCTGCCAGTCGCCGCTGTGTCCGGTGTAGCCGTGAAACTGCAGAACGGCCGGGTGGGGAGCGGTAGAAGCCTTGGGGCGGAGGTACTTGGCGTAGACGCGCGCGCCGCCGATGCCGGTGAAATACATGTCGAAACAATCGGCAAAGGGGACTTTGAAAGCGGCGGGCTTGAGCTCAACCTTGGGGTCGATGGAGCGCATTTCCTTTAGCGAGCGATCCCAGAACTTGTCAAAATCAGCGGGTTTTGGATTTCGACCTTGGTATGTGCGAAGTTTATCCAATGGCATATCAATAAGCGGCATATTCGGGTCTCCTGACAGGATTAGAAGGCGCATTTCAGACGAAGGGACATTCTCAAGACCGCTCTCGGCATGTCAAGGTGCAGGTGGCAGGCGGAGTGAGGAAGAAAAACTTTCAAGGGGTACGAAGATTTTCGTTGACAGTACGAAGCGTTTCGTATACGTTGTGTTGACGATGTTGGAAACCGGCAATCAATCAGGGAGACCTAAGGTGACAAAACGAAGAGAAGTGACGCCGACTGACGGGGAACTGGCGATTTTGGCGGTGCTCTGGAAGACGGGGCCGGCGACGGTGAGGCAGGTGAACGAGGTACTCAACCGGGAACGAAGGACCGGCTACACGACGACGCTAAAGTTAATGCAAATAATGACGCGTAAAGGTCTTTTAGACAGGAATGATTCGGAGCGGACTCATGTATATAAGGCTGCTTTTGCGGCTGCGGATACAGAGAGGCACATGGTGTCGGAACTTCTGGAGAAGGTATTCGGCGGGAGCGCTAAGGCGCTGGTGATGAGCGCATTGACGGCGAAGAAAGTGCCGCCGGACGAACTGGCAAGAGTGAGGAAACTCCTAGACGAGATTGAAGGAGAACACAAAGATGAGCGTTGAAGCGGCGCTGGGGCAGGAACTCGCGCAGAGGATAGGGTGGGTTCTCGTGCATTTTCTCTGGCAAGGGGCGGCAGTGGGAGCCGCGGCAGCGGTCATCCTGTGGTGCATGAGAAAATCGAACGCACGCAAGCGCTACGCGGCGGCGTGCGCGGCGCTCGCGGTGATGGCAGCGACGCCGTTCGTGACGTTTATCCTGACCGGCGGGGGCGCGGTAGAAGAAACAACGGCACCAGAGGCGATGCAGCCGAAAGTGGTCTGGTACGCGCCTGCCGACGAGGCGACGAGTGAAGAGTTCGCATCGGCAGAAGTGGAAGCCATACCGGAAGAACCCCTGCAAGAAGCACCTCCGCAAGTCGAGATCAGTGGTATCGAAACCCAAGTCGCGGCTACGGCCACGCCTGCGGACGGCGGCAGGAGGAAGGTGAGCCTTGTGCCGATAGCGGCGCCGACAGCACCGGCGCAGAGCCGCTGGGCTGAGATGAGAGGAAAAGTCGAGGGGGCCCTCCCCTACCTTGTGGTGCTATGGCTGGCGGGGGTATTTGTCCTGTCGGTGAGGCTCGCTGGCGGGTGGGTGAAAGTCCGGAGCATGAAGACGCGGGGCACACGCGAGGCGGCGGCAAAGTGGCAGGAGGCGATGGGGCGAATAGCCAAGAGGCTCAGCGTTTCGAGGACGGTTCATCTTCTGGAATCGGCGGTGGCAACAGTGCCGGTTGTAATAGGGGCGCTCAAGCCGGTGATACTGATACCGGCGGGGGCATTTACGGGGCTGACGGCGGAGCAACTGGAAGCAATTATCGCGCATGAACTGGCGCACGTGGCCAGGTGGGATTACCTGGTGAATCTCGTGCAGACGGCGATTGAGACAGTACTTTTCTACCATCCATGCGTGTGGTGGATATCAAAGCGGATACGCGAAGAGCGGGAGAACTGCTGCGACGACGCGGCGGTGGCGGCCTGCGGGAACAGGATTCTCTATGCAAGGGCGTTGGCTGACCTGGAAGGCACTCGGGCAACGTCATCACTGGCAATGGCAGCAGTTGGGGGAACGTTCATGAACAGGATAGGCAGGCTTATGGGACGCAGCGATGAGAGAAGGCCGGGAGCGTGGATTGCGCTGCCGCTGGCGATAACGGCCGTAGTGCTGAGTCTGGCGTTTCTTGTAAACTCGGCAAGAGCGGAGAAGGAAGGCGAGGAAGTCCGCGTCATCAAGGCGGACCCGGGGACGGTGGCGGGGATTTTGGACCAGGCACAGGGTGGAGACACGATAGTACTGACGCCGGGCGCGTACGCCGGAAAGATTACAGTGAAGACAAGCGGCGAAGAAGGCAAGCCCATAACAATAAAGGCTGAAAAGCAGGGCGCAACACTCGGAGAGACGATTGAGGTCTACCTTGGCGATGCGAAGTGGGTAGTAGTCGAGGATATAACCTGCAAATACATAAACATCTCCAACTGCGAGAACTGCACAGTGAGACACTGCACGGTGACGGGGCCGATGGCGCGAAGCGTGCAGATAAACGACTCGGCAGGCATCACAATCGAAGACTCGGAAGTCTCCGGCGCTACGAGGCACGGCATAGGAGGTTACGGCGAACTCACAGACATGACGCTCCGCGGCAACTACGTACATGACAACGGCGGCTGCGGGATAGCTGTCTTCCCCGAGAGCAGCACAGTAGTGGGGCCGGTGGTGAGAAGGGCGTTAATCGAGAACAACGTCATAACGCGAAACGGGAAGCAGTACGGCGGCGCGGCAATGAACTTCGTATGCGTGCAAGACTCGATAATACGCAACAATCTCATATACAAGAACTACAAGGGCGGGATCGTATTTTTCCAGGACGCGCCGGACCAGCACTGCGAGCGCAACAAGGTGGTGGGCAACACGGTGTACTTTGAGCCGGGCAAGGGGTTTTACTGTTTCCGGCTGCTGGGCGGGTGCAAGGATATGTACGTCCGCAACAACATCTTCTGGGGCGGCATGGATGGGCCGGTGACGGCCATCGAGGAGTCGTTTGACGGCCTCGATATGGATTACAACGTCATAGGCAACTATGAGGGGCAGACGGTTCTGGGCGAGCAGACGGCGGGAGAAGAGGAAGGATACACATATACGCTGGGGTACTGGAAATACGAGAAGGGGCTTGACCAGCACTCGGTATTCGGAGAGGACCCGGAATTTGTTTCTGTGGAGAACGACGACTACCGGCTGAAGAACGACTCTCCTGCGCTCGGGAGCGGGGACAACGTCACTGAGATATGCGCCACCGACATCATGGGAGCCGCGCGGGCAAGCGACTGCGGGGCGTACGAGATGGGGGGCAAGCGCGAGATGGTGAGGGGGCCACTGGCGGCGCCGGAAGATTTCGACAAGGCGGTGGCGGCTCTGTCGCCGGGGGATACGCTTGTGATTATCGACGGCGAATATGGAGGGGACCGTGAGATAACGATTTCGGGGCGGCCTGAGGCGCGCATCGTGATAAAGGCGGCAGGAAAGGGAGCGACTTTCACGGGCGGGGCGGTCGGGCTGACGCTCAAGGACTGCAGATGGGTGACCGTGGAGGGAATCAAGTGCAGCGGGCAGAGCGACTACGGCGTGATGCTTGACAACAGCGGCGACTCGGCAGTTAGCGACGTGTCGGTAACGGAACCGGGCAAGTACGGCATCTACGTCAAAGACAGCGCCAACGCGAGGATAACCGGCAACGATATTGACGCGAGCAAGCGCCACGGGATGAGAGTTTCGGGCATGTCGAGCGGCACGGTGATTGCGCGCAACTACATTCATGACAGCGCCACATGCGGGATTATCTTTGACACGGACGAAACGCCTGATACGCCGCTGTCAAACCTCGTCCTGGAGGAGAACACGTTTGCGCGCAATGGCACGACCGGAGGGGCGTGTCTCAATGTGACGCACATTCACGACTCGGTCATACGCAACAACCTTTTCTATAGAAACAAGAGCACGGCCATAGCGGCATTTCGCGACAGGCCGGACTGGTCAGACGAGCGAGTGAGCATAACGGGCAATACTATTTACTTCGCGCCGGACGAGGGCAGATACGGCATCAAGCTCAGCGACGGGTGCAAGGACTTTGTCGTGACGGGCAACATCCTGTGGGGAGGCAAACTGGGGCCGCTATGCATATCGGAGGACAGCCTGGGCGGCCTCGTGAGCGACTACAACCTCGTCGGCAACTACCCGGACATGATTTTGATCGGCGACGCAAGCGAGGACATGTCGGGCTTCGTATGGAGCCCGGCGCAATGGCAGCATGAGAAGGGATTTGACACGAATTCGGTCTTCGGAGAGGAGCCGCTTTTCGTCTCGGCGGAGAAGGACGACTACAGGCTTGAGGCGAAGTCGCCTGCAGTCAACGCAGGGGCGCCGGACACCGTAAAGGGAGGAAGGGATATAGCAGGGACGGCGAGGCCGCAGGGGTCTCGCGCGGACATAGGGTGCTATGAGTTTGTAGCGGATACCGCGACGGCCGAGGCGCGGCCGGCGACGCAGGAGATGACGCTCAAGGTGGTCGACGCGTCGGGAGCCGCCGTTGACGGGGTAGAGGTGAGCGTCCAGCGCAACGCGGTGAAGGAACGTTTTGCTGCAGTGGCCGGCCCGACTGCAAAGGTATCGATTGGCGGGATTGTCGATTACCTGGCGGTCGAGATCAGGAGCAAAGGCTACGCGCCGATGAGGCTCGTCTGGGAGGACCCGCGCGGGGTGGTGCTGCCGAAGGAATACACCGCGAGGCCGGCGCGGGCTGTCACGGTCGGGGGCGTTGTGCAGACCGCTGAAGGCACCGGCGTCGGCGGCGCGAAAGTGATACTCTCCACAGAGGCCTCTCGCGAGGTGGAGAGGCCGATGCTCTCTGATGCCGAGATTGTGGCGGATGCAAAGGGGCACTGGGAGTACGCGTTCATGCCTGAGGGACTCGAGGGCGTCGAGGTAAACGCGGTTCACGGGGACTATGTCTTTGTGCCGACGGGAACGCCGACAACAAAGAGCCTCATGGACAAGACGGCCGTAGTGATGATGAGGCAGAAGAACCGGTTTGAGGGAATAGTAGTCGACGAGGCGGGAAACGCAATCGAGGCAAATCTGCAACTGGGCGTGTCATACGACGTCTCGGTAAGCAGGACAGCGCATACGGATGCAGAGGGGCGGTTTGTATATGAGGACGCGCCGGCCGGGGAGACGCAGATGCTCGTAAGGGCGGCGGGGTATGCGCCGTATCTGGCGACGGTCACGGTCAAGAGGAGTGAGGAGCCGATGAAGGTCATCCTTGCTAAGGGAAAGGCGCTCAAGGTAAGGGTGGTCGACGACAAGGGGGCGGCCGTAGAGGGAGCAAGCGTTTATGTAAACGAGTACAAGGGAATCGACCTCTCCTTCCTGCTCTTTTCGGCCAGAACCGACGCCGAAGGACGCGCGGCGTGGCTGGAGGCGCCGGAGGAGAGCGTAAACATAACGGTAAGCAAGACGGGCTACATGTATACAGCATATGACCTCGTGGCGGGGGATGAGGAACACGTAGTCACACTCCTGCCGAGCCCGGCGGTCAGGGGCAAGGTGGTAGACGCGGAGACGGGAGAACCGGTTGAGTCGTTCAAGGTCATCCCGGGGCAGGAGCCGCGGACATGGGGCGGGCAGGTGTACTGGCAGCACAACGAGGTGGTTGACTGCAAAGACGGGTGGTATGAGATAGCCGAGCCTTTCCGGACGAATTTCTCGGGAGGGACGAAGGCGCGTTTCCTTCGCGTCGAAGCGAGGGGATACAGGCCGGAAGTGATGCCGGTGGAACTGACGGGGCGGGTAGTGGAGGTTGACTTCAGCCTTGTGCAGGAAGCGGGCATAGTCGGCACGGTCGTGAACGAAGACGGCACGCCTGCGGCGGGAGTAGAAGTCGGGCTGGGGTCGCAGCGACAAACCGTCCATGTACAGAACATGAGTATGGAGCATACCGAGGCGCCAAAGAGCACGACGGATGAAAAGGGAGAATTCTGGTTTCCGTCGCAGGAGGGCGACTACACTCTCGCGGCAATCGGCGAGGAGGGATTTGCCGTAGCGACAAAGGCGGAGTTTGAAAAGACAGGGACGGTCACACTCCAGAAGTTCGCGAAGGTGGAGGGCACGGTGACAAGAGGAGGCAAGGGCGCGGCCGAGGCAGACATCGCAGTCAACGTCCAGAGAAACGCAAGAGGAATACAGGGGGCGTATTTCTACTACAACGGGCAGACTGACGCCGAGGGGCGGTTTGTCTTTGAGAAGGTGGAGCCGGGCTACGCAGCGGTGGGGCTCGAGGAAATGATTCCCTTCGGCGGCGGGAGTTACACGACGCTTGCAATCGAATCGGCAGGGGTGAAACTCGTGGGCGGCGAGACGGCGCAGGTGGCCTTTGAGGATGCGGGGGTGACAGTTCGCGGGCGTCTCATGCTCGCACCAGACCAGAAAGTGAGTACGCGGGAGTCAAGGGTCACACTGGTGGCGCTGCCGTCGGACGAGGGCATTGCCAAGCGGATGCTGAGCGATGACCGCGGCGCACAACAGCAGGCAATATCGGCATGGCGGATGACGGGGCCGGGGATGAAGGACTTCGTCGAGAACCGCTCGTACGGCGGGAAAATCTCTGAAAACGGTTCATTTGAGATGGCCAATGTGAGAGAAGGGGATTATGTGCTGAACTTTGCGCTGTATGCGGACGACGCGCAGAGGAGATTCGTGCCGATAGCCGGGGTGGCAGGACGCAAGATACAGGTCGGCGAGGGCAACGAGGTGCTCGACCTCGGGGTCATCAGGACGAAGAACGCAGGGCCGGTCACGGCGGGTGAAAACGCGCCTGTAATCGAGATGACGACAATCGACGGACGGACGCTCAAGAGCGTGGACGACGGCGGGAAATACGTGCTCCTCTACTTCTGGTCGAGCCAGAACAGGGCGTGCCGCGCAGGCGCAAAGGTCGTGAGCGAGATAAATGACAGGTACGCAGGCGGCGGGCGGCTCACGGTCGTGGGGCTGTGCGTTGACGACAAGGAAGTAATCGCGAAATACGCTGCCGAGCAGTCAATCACGTGGCCGCAGTGCGCGATAGGAAACATCGAGACATCCGAGGCGGCGGACGAATACTCGGTGACGGGAATACCGCAGGCGTTTTTGATATCGCCGGACGGCAAGGTCGTGGCGAGCGGCTCCGACGCAAAAGCGATAGCGGAGGCGGCGGACAAGGCGCTCGGGGGGACGGAGGTGAAGCCGTGACTACAGAGGAGGGACGGAAGATGAAGAAAAGCATCCTTGGCGGCATGGCGGCGCTGGGCCTTATCATTATGACGCTGGGCCAGGCGGCGGGAGGCGAGCAGTGGCTGTCATACCGTTCGCAAAGCGACCCTGCTCAGGCGGGGATTACGACGAGGACCGCGGCGCTTGACGCTGTGAAGTCGGCGGAGGAAACACCCAAGCCGCCGGCGGGCGCCGGGGAAGTCGTCTTTTTCAAATGGGCGGCACCGGCGGCAAAAGACGGCGTTGTCTGGATGGCGGTGGGAGATGGCGGGGCGAAGCTATACGTCGACGGCAACTGCGACGGGAAACTGTCCGACGACACGGCAATAAACAGGCAGAACAACGCCCAAGGGGGCGGAGGCTTTCCGCTGGTGAGGATATTATTTCCCGGCGAGGACGGGCCGGTGGCCTACCACGTGAATATCAATTACTACGGCGGAAGCGGCTTTACGAAACTCGTCGTCGCGCCGGCGGGCTGGTATCAGGGCGACGTGGAAATCGACGGGCAGAAGATGCGGTGCGTGCTGTTAGATTACAACGCCAACGGGACATTTAATGATGTGTCGGATAACCCGCAGGAGTGCGACAGGATAGGCGTGTCGCCGACTGGGGGGCCGGTGAGGCCGCTGGGGAAATACGTACAGGCCGAGGGGGCCCTATATCTGGCCAATGCGGCGTCCGACGGGGCATGGGTGGACTTTGAGAAGGCCGGGGAGATGCCGCTCGGCGCGGTGAAGGTCAAAGACGGCATGACGAGCATATCGTTTAACGGGCAGCTCGGGTACGTCACATATGCACCCGAAGACGGCATGGTGATGATGCCGGCGGGCAAGTGGCGCGTGGACGCATGGGCAATGGAGCGGCGCGACAAGTCAAACCTGAAGTGGATAATGAACGCGACCTCGCCGAGAAAGCCGGAGGCGTTTGAACTGAACGAAGGCGGCGAAGTGGCGGTTGACTCCGGCGAGCCGGTGATTGCGACGGTCACGGCGGGGAGCGGGGGAGGCACGTATGTCTTTCAGGAAAGCCTCAAGGGGCGAAGCGGCGAAAGCATATCGCTTGCCCTTGAGTCGGGGACGCTGCCGCCGCCGCGACTGAGGATAAAAAACGCGGACGGCACTTATGATGAGCTCATGACATTCAAGTATGGTTGAGGGGGCACATGTTCGCTCTCGTGGCGAGAGCCTGACGATGTGAAGGGACCGTTTACGGCGACGATAGAGCGGGATGCGCCTTTTGAGATGACAGCGGAGGAATACAAGATAGGCAAGTGATACGAGGCAAGTGAAGCATAGGGGGATAGCGGGGGCACAAGAGGCTGGGCGCTGATTGTGCCCCCTTTTTTTCAGGCGGCAGGCTGGAGGCTGAAGGCTTGAGGGAAAGGCCAATGATGAATGAAGAATGCTGAAAGCCCCCAAACGAAAGCGGTCTCACACAGAGAACGCAGAGGAAGGCGAACCTTAGGCAAAGGCGGGCGCATGGCCCGGAAGCCTGCGTTACGAAAGGCGCAAAGGCAGGTAAGGACGCGCGCGGCAAGCCGCGCCCTACGTAGCTACGGGGTTCTGGGGGAGGCGGGGAAGAGGCTTCGGAAAGTGCGGTAGAGGCCGTAGGCGGCGTGGATGAGATGGGGGACGGGGTCGCTGGGGACAAGGTCATACTTTGTGCCGCGCTCAAGAGTAAGAAAATCGAGGATGGCCTCGAAGCGGTCGGGGCTCAGGAGAGCACTCTTCAACTCGGTGGGGAAAGGCCAGCGGTATTTCATGCCGACCTGGTAGTCCCAGGCAGGCGTGACACTGCCTTCGGTGGCGAGCCGGTAGGCCATATGGACGAAATCTATTCCGGCGTGGGCACTTACGTCGACGCCGCCCCAGAAACGGGTATTTACCTCCATGAGTTTTGGGAGGCCGTCGCGGCTGTCGCGCTTGAACTCGACAAGAGCGGGACCGTGCCAGCCGACATGCGTGAGTAACCTTAACGCCAAATCTCTCATGTCAGGCGCGAGTTCGGTCTCATACGCGGCGCCGTAGCCGCCGGTGGGCGGGTACATCTTTGTGCGCTGGTGGATCTCGGCTGCGACGCAGCGCCCCCGGTCGAAAAGGACACACACATCGTGAATGCCGCCGGGGATATACTCCTGCACCATGGGTACAAGGTCGTCAAAAACGACATCACTCCGGCGGTCCGTATTTTCATAATATCGCAGTAACTCCTGAGGAGTTCGCGGGTAATGGATGCCGATGGCGCCGGTGCCCTTTTTGAACTTCACAACGCAGGGGTACGAAACGCGCGCGGCGACTTCGCGGGCCTCGTCAAGGGATGAGGGGCAGTGCGTTTCGGGGATGCCGATGCCGAGCGAGGAGGCGATGCGTGCGATTTCGGGTTTGTTGCGGACGACTTCGAGGACATCGTAGGGCGGCACGGCAAGATGGGTG
>CALMGO010000056.1 GCA_937863625.1 uncultured bacterium | reverse complement strand
AAGGAGTATTTCTCGCGGCACAGGCACATCGGGCGCGACAGGAGATTTGAAAACGCCTTTTTCGTCTCCGAGAGCAGGCAGGTCTTCGGCATCGATGAGTACAAATGGATTATCGCCATTTACGGCGCAATGAGAAAGTACACCGACCGCGCACTCGCCGTCCTCGACGCCGCCCTCGGAAATGCCGACGACTCGCCGGAAAGCGCCGCGCTGCGAGGCCACCGCGACCGCATCGCGACGCTCGCCGCGCTCTGGCGCACGCAGAGAAACGTCTTTCACTGCGGCGCGATTATCGAGTACATGAAAAGCGACCGTAAGAGCGAGTTCGAAAGACGAGCCCCCACCCTGCGCCGGGAGTTTCTCGAAGGCATGGACGACGAGATCGCCAACAGCCGCGCTTTTGTAGCGCTTCTCGGCTCTTCAAAGGTCGCGCTCATAAATACCGGCGACGTCGAGTCGTCGTTTGTCCTGCCGCGAAACCTCCCGGAACTGATCGGGAAGAAAATCGCCTTGATGGAGGCGCACCGCAGGGATATCGACGTGCTCTTTCCCAACTGCCCGGAGGAAATCCTCAAGGACGAGACGTACGAGGACACCGACAAGAAGCTCGA
This sequence comes from uncultured bacterium, assembly GCA_937863625.1. Lineage (GTDB taxonomy): Bacteria > Planctomycetota > DG-23 > SLPQ01 > SLPQ01 > CALMGO01. The sequence goes on along the minus strand of CALMGO010000056.1, from coordinate 14,685 downwards.
GGCAGAGGGGCTATAGTAGACAAGCGAAAAGCAAAGGGCCGCGGCGATGCCGCGGCCCTTTTCACATTTAGAGTTTGTTCGTTGCGCAGGCTCTCTACGCTTTCGTCTTCGGCACCTTTGTCATCTTGCCGCCGGCCTTTGCGCTGGCAACGGCCGTCTGGCATATCTCCACTACGCGCAGCCCCGATATGCTAGGGGATTCGTTGGCCGCCTTGCCGCGTATGCAGTCGATGAAGTTCTTGGCGGGAGACGGCGGCGTCTGAAACCACGCAGGAGCAGTCGGCGCCACCACGCGCATCTCGCCGTCGACGCCTGCCTTGTGATGAAGCGTCCCGTTGCGGTGAAAGAGCGTGCCCTTGGTCCCGTTTATCGTGATGTCTTCCCACCAGGCGGACGAGTTGCCGATGATGCTGATATTGCCGAGCGCCCCCGATTCAAACTCCACCGTAAGCGCGCTGTTTACGTCCACGTCCCAGCCGTCATTGTCCACCTTCGCAGCGATTCGCGCCGGCGCGAGCCCCGTAGTCCACATTATAATATCCAGTAGATGCGACCCCGAGTCGGATAACTGTCCGAATCCCGACTGAGCAGGGTTCGTCCGCCATGACCCTCCGATTGCAAACGTCCACTCCTGGCACTGCACCGCCTGGATGAAATTTATCTTGCCGATTTCCCCGGCCTCGATGACGCGCTTCATGTAGCGAAACGTGCTGTCAAAGTGCCGCTGGTACGCAAGCACGAGTACGCGCTTATGCTTCTTCTCCGCTGCCAGCACGCGCCTCGCGTCGGCTATCGACGTCACCATCGGCTTTTCGCAAAGGACGTGGCAACCATTCGCCATCGAATCGGTCATCTGCTTTGCGTGCGCCGTATGGGGGCTCGCGATAACGACGGCGTCGACGCCCGCCTTTAGCATGTCGCGGTAGTCGGCGTATTCGGCGGCGTCGGCGATAGCGGGGCTGCTTGCCTTGTGCTTTGCGATATTGGCCGCAACGGGGTCGGTCATCGCGACTATCTTCGCCTCGCCGATGCCCGACAGGTCCCCTATGTGGCGCGACATTATACCGCCGCAGCCGATAAGGCCGACGCGTATCACCGATTTCATGCCTGTCTCCTTTCGGGCTGACTTTATTGACGCCGGTGGCGGCGCTATTCCATCTGCATCACTTCCATCGCCACATACGAGCCGAACATTTCCTTGATGGCCGCAGCGTATTTGTCCGCATCCACCGTGTAGCGCTGTCCCGAGAAAAGCGTGAACCCCTTATATTCGGCCGCGCTCTCCGGCGACACGAGAGATCTCGCGGAGCGAAGCTCGCCGACCTCGTCCGCGGTCGCCACCCACATGAGCGAATCCCGCTCTATGCTTGCGAGCTCCCCGTATGCCCCCAGGCGAAACCTGGCCCTGAGCACGACGTCCACGCCGAGCTCCCTGGCCGTCTCCCGCATCGCCCTGTTTATGCTCACGTCGCGCCCGTAGCCCAGGACCGAGAGCACTCCGGCCGGATACACTTCGATGCGTTTGGGATTGCCGGTGTCGCTGCCTGTGACATTGAGTCCTTGAAAAGCGCCTGTCGATCCCGCCTTGCGCTTGGAAAAGAGGGCATATGACTTACCCGCAGTGACCGTCTCCTGCGGCAGGACGTCAAAGCCGCGCTCCGTGAGTTGCCGCACAAACTCCTCGTACATGACGTCGGGAAGAGCGGTCTTGAGTTCCTTGCTGAAAGTGTATGTCTCCTTGCCCAGCCCTACCGTCGTCGCGACAAACCCCGCCGTTGAGTATTCCGTTCCAAATACGACAGGCTGGCTCTTTGTGACGCCCTGCAGCTTGACGGTGACATATTCCACGGTAAATTCCACGATCGCCGCCGTGACGCGCTCTCCGTGGGGGATCTCCGGGACGCCTTTTGCCTCCCAGTAGAGTCCCGCCGCATCGGCCACGCCCTGGGCGCTTTCAAGCCCCGCAGTGCTCGTCGTCACAGGTACGCTGTGACATCCCGCCGTCAGCGCGAGCGCGAGAGCCGCTAATGCCCATCCCAATCCCCGCATGTATCCCTCCTTCGCGTTCGTCACGCCATGCCCCCGTATGACTATACTCACCGCGGCGGCCGGCGGCAAGCGCCGCCGGGCCGGCAATAAAGAAAGGCCCGTCTATTCTATGGGGCTCAGAGCGACTTCCCTCCGCAGGAGGTTTTTTTCTTGTATTCCCCGCATTTTGAGCGTACGCTTCCGGTGCTTGGCGGGGTCAAAGGCTTCGCCGCACACCGGGACACGGGTGCCGGGAAGGCGGTCTGCGACAGCGCTCTCTTTCCTGCGAAGGGGGAATATAATGGCAACGGTCAAAGTGGCGTGCCCGTTTTGCGGCAAGATCTACAAGGTGGCTGAAGACCAGCTTCAGAAACGAACCACGTGCAGAGAGTGCGAACAGGGGTTTCTCCTGGCCGACGCGGTGGTCGAGGAGCCAGCCGGTAACAGCAACACCTCCACCGAAGTACAGTGGTACGTCGAGATCAACGGGACGCAGAGCGGACCGTTTCGGCGCGACAGGGTACTCGCTATGCTCGAGTGCGGACAGATCAGCGGGGGTTCGCTCGTCTGGCGCGAGGGGATGGATACGTGGCAGCCGTTGAAGTCCGTGGCTGAGTTTGCATCCGTCGTCAGCGGCAGGGCGGCTTACGAGGGGCAACAAGCGCACCGGCCCGCGGCGACGCTTCAGGAGGTGGAGGCGGATGATTTTCGCGCGGTTGCCCTCTCGCAAGCGGCTGGGGTTGCGCCACGGCCACTGCCGCCTGCGCTCGTGTTCATCGTTCTCTACACGACGTTCTCCGGCATACTGGGTGTCATTGGGGGATGGCTTCTTCTGATGAGCGCCGGCTTTGCTGGCAGTCTTGGGAGCCAGTCCCCCTTTGCCTCGTCGCAGATGTCGGTGGCTGCGATTTTCATAGAGCTTGCCGGATTGATAGTCTTCCTCTTGGGCTTCATGGTCCTCGTTGTTGCGTGCGGTCTGTGGTCGGGCCAGCAATGGGGCAAGAAATTTGCCAGGATTTGGTACATGATCGTTGGAGTGCTTTCACTCGTCAGCGTGGTGGTGGCCATCACGGCCAGGGCCGGAGTGCTCTCCTCAATCGTCGGGCTTGTCCTATCCGTGGCTATTTTGGGCTATCTGTATGGTAGCGCTGAACTGGCTAATATGACGCAGCGGCATGTCGGACGTTTCTTGGATGCAGGCAGGAGATAGGGCGTCCGACGATGCCCCTGCCGGGGGAGATATCTCATGGCTGAACAACGAAACCGAAAAGGTCCGCCGGCACTACCGCCGGCACTACCGCCGTCGCTGCCGCCTTCATTGCCGCAGCCTATGCGCAAGGGCCCGTCGCGAAGGGCAATGCGCTGGGTGATCGTGCTGGGCGTTGTACTTGCATGTGCGCTGGCGGCGTTGTGGGGATATGTTGCAGGCTACCATGTGCGGTTAAGGGGCTGGTACCGGTGCAAGGGGCTTGCCAAGCAGATTGATGCGCCGGTTGCCGAATGCAGAAGTTTGCTGGAGGAGTGTGAGCAGGGAGTCCAGGAGTCCGGCTCTGCGGTGAACCGCGCCGTGGAAAACCTCGCCTCGCCGGAGCGCCTTGACAAGGTGTTTGCGATAATGGGCAGGGGAGGCGACAGCCCTGACATCAGCAGTGCCGACGAGGTCACGCGCGCGGACACTGCCGCTCGAGCGGCATGTGAAAAGGCCGCTGCCGAAGCGGCCTCGGCCGTGCAGAAACGGCGTGACGAAGTGGAGCAGGCGGCGGAGGCTTGGTCGCGGCTCGAGAGTGCAGTCGCCGACGGCGGCGGTGTGCAACGACGGTTCTGCATCATCAAGGCCATATCCTGGGGTTACGTGGCCTGGCCGGAGAAAACGGACGGCGACTCGCAGCCGCTCTCGGAGAGCGCACCAGCCCCGATCCAGCCGTTTCGCTTCAACGGGTTCACATCCGGGGAGAATTCGGCCAATCCGGACGACACGGGCGGCACCTCGGACGCCGTGTTTCTCGGCCTTGCGGGGCGGCACGAATCCGGAGAGGCTGTGAGAGGATTGTTCGTCGAGTGCGGCACAATTCGGATTCGCGAAGGAGGCGGCACCAAGGACATCCGCGTCTACGCGCAGTCCGCCGATATGGCGCAGACCTCGCAGACCGTCGATGAACTCGAAACTCGGATCAGGCAACTCAGCCGACAGATGGAAACCCTTAATCAACGCGTCCAAACCGAGTCGGACAGGGTGAAACAGATGTTTGCCGACGAACTGGTCCACTTTGAAGGAGTGAGCCAGATTCAGCGCGCCTACCTCAACGGCTCGTTCGCGAACACGTGCGACCTTGTACAGTCGCTTCCCCCGGGGGCGTATGCGCGAAACCATCAACAGGATTTTCTGAATGCCGTTGAGTCAGTCGGGCGGTGTCTTGCGCGCCAGGGGGCCTACTCCACCGCAGTTGTGCAGGACGACACGGACGAGTCATCCCCGCGCGCTCCGGTCGCGCCGGCCCCCCGTCGAGACGCGAGGCGCGACGCTGCGGCTCCACTGCCTGCTCCGGTTGCCCCTGAACGCGAACGGCCTGACGTTTTCGAGACGGCCCGTCCCGAACAAGCGGGCAAAGAGGCGCGAGTGGTCGCGGTCTGGGCGGGGACGATTGTCACGGACTGCGGCAGAGTTGACGGGGTCGGACCCGGCGCGGTCCTGGTTGCGGAGATGCGCGAGTATCCGATCCCTGACCCGGCTAACCCGATGCGCGTTTTAGGTTATGAGGTATCGAGCATGCGCGTGGAAAAGGCCGACAGAACACTCTCTCTGTGCCGCCCCGTGAGCGCGTCGGACCGTATGCCTTCGGTCGGCGACGTTGTGAAAATAGAGTCTACCGGACCGCGCTGAAGTTTCAACGTACCGCGACGAGTACGGCTTTTGACGAAGGAGGCCGGTGTAATGCGGACTGCCGCCGTTGCTGTTGTGTGTCTTGTCTTTGCGTTTGCACGTCCCGCCATTGCCGACACCATAGTCATGAAAGACGGCGAGAGAATCGAGGGGCGCGTAATAGCCGTAGTCGGCGACCAGTCGTACGTGACTTTGAATACGGGCAAGAACAGGGTCGTTCCTTCGGCCGACATCGTCGAAATCCTGAAGGCTGCAGAGGGCGAAATCGCGACAGCGGCTCCGCTTGCCACGCTGGAAGAGTCGGTTGCGCAGACACTCGCGGCATTTGCACGCGAAGGGGAGCAGTCCGGCGTCATTGTCAGGGCGAGCGGCGAGAAGTTTTATGTCAACCTTGGAGCCGCCGACGGCGTTTTGCCGGGAGACAGACTGGAAGTCGTCAGCGCTGTGGATGTTGACGCGACGTCTCGCGACCGCCGGGCGACCGGCATCCTTCAGGTTGCCAGCGTCCAGGATAGATTGTCAGTCTGCAAACGCATCTCCGGTAGCGCCGAGGGAGGCGCGGTCAAGCGGCTTGCCGCCAGCAGAAAAGTATGCCCAGGGGAGATGACTGTTGAGCCGGGGGCCGATGTCGACAATGCCGCTCTCGTGTCGGCCGTTGCGACCGCGCTCGGCGATGCTCCCGGGCTGCAGCGGGTCGACCCCCCCGCCGCCGACTGCCGCATTGATGTGCGCGCCGCCGCCGCCACCGGCGGTTTTACACTCCTTGTGCAGATGGTCGACGTGAGGTCGGAGCGGGTCCTCATTGAGAACAAGGGGTTTCATCGAACCTCGTTCACCGCGGAGGACCTCGCTTTTCCCACCGTTGTATGCGCGAGCCTCGACACACGGCTGGATATAGGGCCCGTCCGGATGGTGATCGAGAACAACTTCGGGAAGGCCTATATCGCAGGGTCCGCGGTCTTTGCGCCCAAGGTCTCGTCCGAAGGCGAAGCCGCATGGGTCTTTGCCGACGGGCGGCTGGCAATCGCCAGCAGAAGCCACCTGTCAGAGCGCAGGAACCTCCTCAAAATCTGCAAGGTGTGGGCCGACGTGGCCAGAGCCGTCGGTAATGTGACGGCCTCCATGCCGAGCGAGGGGCTCGATATCCTTCTGTGGAAGACGGCCGAATTTCATACACAGTACGCCGACCAGTTTCAATACGTTTGTGTCGAAAATCTGCCTGTGAACTTCAGCGATTGGGTTCTCTACTGGCCTGACTCGAGGCAGAGTTGGGGCCTGTTTCTGCGCGAGGCGGGGCCGTATTACGAGGAGCCGGTGTTCACCCTTGATTCGGCCATCCAGCCTCACCGCTATCCGGGAATCTCCGCGACTGACATTGCCACTCTGCCGTTCGGGCGGCATCTTCTCAACGGCAGCAACCTCAGTGACGGATGGATGACGATCGAGGCTTTTTTCCCGGAACCCAACGGCCGCATGTCACTTGGCGACAAGTCAGGCGAGGGCATGGCCACTCGCACCGTTTTCTCGCGAGCGACCTCTGAATTCTTCGTGCCGGTCTGTGAGGCGTACGCGGCGAATCAATGAGGCTTGCTTTCGAATAACGCCTTGCCGCCGGTCATAATTGCGCGCCTGCCGGTCATATCCGGACCCTTCCCTGCAATCCTCCAGCGCGTTCTTTGCCGAAAGTATGTTCGGCGCAGTACCGATATAAGCCAAAGTCGTCAAGGAAGCAAAGCCTTGCGCAGTACGCCGGTTGACCGGCCTGCATGATGCAGCCCGGCGGCGTGCGTGCATTTGCCCCGTCGACACGCGCGACATGGAGGTGGCGCTGTTGGAGATACTCTCACTATACGGCCGGACGCATGGCATGCCGCGCTGTGCCCCCCTTCCCCAAAGGAACTGAACTATGCTCATTCGCCGCATCACACTGCTGAGAAACCGAGTCGTCGGCGGGGAGGCCCGCGGGATATTTGTCTCATATCCGGGGATTCTCCTGGCCGTTCTGCTGATTGCGGCGGCCGTAATCCCGGTACTGGGATTAGTTTACGGAACTTCGCGGTCAGCGACGCGCCGCGCTGCGGAGACGCTGGAGTTTCAACAGCAGCAGTATCTTGCGCTGTTGGAACGGCACAATCAACTGCTCGACGCGCGCGCGCCTTCGACACCACAAAGCGCCCCCCGGGCCGACGCTCCCGGCGTCGCGGCACTCACTGAGGAATTTCGCGCTGGAAATTTCCAGAAGGCTCTCGCTTCGGCGGACGCCCTTCTTCGCCAGGGGCGCCTCGATGCCGCCGCGAAAGAGGACGTCTGCCTGAAACGCGCCCTTTGCCTGGTTTTTCTTCAAAACTACTCCGAGGCCCTCCAGACTGTGAAGGCGGGGCTTACGGTTTTTCCCGATTCGTACCCGCTCATGCAGTTGGAGGCCGACCTCTTTTTGAGGCTGTCGGATTTCGATGCCGCCTCGCCCCTCATAGACAAACTCGTCGCCGCTCACGGCGGCCCGTCGGCGCTTTTCTCTCGGGCCAATCTTTACTGGGCGCTTGGGCGCACGGAAGACGCCGGGCGCGACCTCGAGGTGGTCTTGTCCTGCGGCGTGCCGCTTCTTGAAAAAGCCGCCGCACACAACCTGGCGCTGCTTTATGCGCGCACGGCCGACGAGCCGCGGGCACTTTTCTACATTTCGATGCTCCAGACGCTCGCGCCGGTCGGCTACCGCACCGATTTTGCCGCAGGTAGCGTTTACCTCTCGCTTTCCCGCTACAAGGAAGCCGAAAAGCGCCTCCTTGACGCCTACCACAACCAGCCGCAGAGCGCCGACGTCATCCTCGAACTGGCCGTCCTCTACCAGAAACAGGGCAAAGACGCCCTCGCGCGCGAGTACATGAGTGATGCCGCCCAGGCCGACCCCGCCTGCGCCAACGCCGCGAGCCCCATTCGCGGAGCATGGATATTCGGACTCGCCGAGAGTCCTTCGCCCCGCGCTGTCCGCCGCGAAACGGCCGAAGAACGCCGCATGCGGGACCCCGGCGAAAAGGCCGCCCTCCTTGCCGCATCGCCCGCTTCCCTTTAGCCTTGCCGCGTGCTCGGCCGGCTCTTATTATGCAATGTGAAGGTATTTAACCGACCCTTGCCGCCGGAGGATCTACCATGCCGGAAATGAGCCGCAGGGCGATATTCAAAACCGGCGCAGCCCTCGCCGTGGGAGCATCCGCAATGTCGCTTAACCCTATTGCCGCCGCTGGAGATGACGTGTCCGCCAAAGCCCCCTCATCCGCGCCGACATTCGGCCACACTATTGCCTATGGCGATGAGTACCACAAGAATATCCTCCCTATTATGGAGGCCGTTCGCAAAAAGGAACTGCCCGTAATCGCCGAGGTCGCAGACCGCATGGCCGCCACGGTCAAGAACGGGCACAAGGTCTGGATGCAGGCAAAACAGGGGCACCTGTGCAGGCATGAATTTGACATGGCTAACCGCGGCAACCCGGGGCTTTTCCAGTCGGATTCGGAGTGGGACGACACCGACTACGACAAGATGCAGTCCGGCGACATGCTCGTCACCAATTATATAAATGACAACGTTGCCGCCGTGCGCAAGTCAGGCGTCTACGTCGTCGGCGTCACCGTCTGCTACCAGGACTCGCCAGCCGCCCCTCGCGGCGTCATAAACCCCAACGCCAACGGGTGGTTTCTCTCCGACGTCTCGGACATCATCATCGACAGCCACTCCCCGTGGGAGCAGGGCATAGTGTCGTGCGCGCAAATCCCTGAGATGAAAATCTGTCCGAGTTCGGCCAATCCTCTAACCGCCATCTTCTGGATGCTCACCGCCGAAGGCGCAAACAGATTGAAGAACTCAAGCGATGCCAGCGCGCCCTTTGCCGCGAAGTATCTCGACACCGTCATCGAGAGGATACGCGCGTCATACCCGCCGCAGCGGGACGCGCTATTCGGCGCGGCAGTCTCTGCCGCGGAGCGTATCATCTCCGGTGCGCATTATCATGTCACGAGCGACCATCGGGGAGTGGAGCAGGAATCCGCCGGCGTCGCGAGCGGTCCGATGATGACGAATGCGTTCAAGAAAGAGATGAAGTCCGGCGACGTGCATCTCTTAGCGACGATCGAGCCGGACAGTCCGAAGATAATCGAAGCCGCCACAGCCGCGCGGGACATGGGGCAGTATATACTGGCCATCGGCCCGGCAGGCTCCACGCGGCTGGCCGCGCTTGCTGACGTCTTTATCGATAACTACTGCCCGGAGGGCGGTGGTTTACTCGACATCCCCGGTTACAGTGAAAAGATCGCCACCGCATCGAGCATCTTGAGTAACGTCCTCATGTGGATTTTCACCGGTCAGATGGTCGACGAAATGACCCGCCGCGGCACCGTCCCGTGGTTCTGGATGGGCTACTACCTAAAGGGCGGCGCGGAGTACGACGACGCCGTGCGGCCACTCTTCATGCGGCAGGGGTTCTAAGCGCCGCTACCGTCAGCGCGAGCCGGTCGCAGGCGGGCGGTCCTGCCATGCGGCTTTGGTCTCGAACGACACGGGTACCTCCGGCTTCCAGTCGGCGACACTGATGCCGAAGAGTTTCTCCGCGTTCTTGTAGTAAATCTTTTCTAAGATGTCATCCGGAAGCGCGACGCCGTCATGCGCGTAGCGGGTGTATCCGTCCTTCCAGCCGATGAGATAGCGCCCGTAGTTGCCGTCAAAGGCGTTTGGAATCATGCGCTGGCTGGTGCCGAGAAAGAGAAAGTGCGCCAGGTGAAACGCCTTGAAGTTGGCGACGGCCGTGTCGATCGTGCCTCCCTCAGGTATGGCGGCCTCGCGGTAACCCGCATCCGTTCCATAAAGCATCCGGTCCTGATACTCCCGCGCGATATCGATGAATTCCTCCGGCACGCGCCCCCATTCCTCGGTAGAGGCCGAGATATCGACGTAGTAGTTGGGATACTTTTCAAACCGCCACACTAAAAGAGGGATCATGTCGACGAGATAGTTTGAATGCGAGGCGATGACGATGATATTGGGATGGCGTTCGAGTACGCGCTCCTGCTGGTTGAGGAGTTCCTGCTTGAGCGGCATCCTGTCCTTGTATGAAGCGGTCTCCAAAGTGTTAAACGGGCCTTCGGGACGCCAGTAACGGGAAGGGTCGCCGACGTGCCAGTTGATAGGCATCTTGAGTTCTTCAAGTTTGGCCCACATCGGTTCGAGGCGCGGGTCATCCCAGTTGATTCTTCCGTGGAGGGCCCACTTGACGATTTCCCCGAAACCCTCCGCCCCCATGTCGTGAGATTCCTGAATGCTCTGGGCGATTTGTTCTCCGACGTCTTCGGCTTTCCATTCATCGCCTCTCAGGCGCACGCTGCAAAACTGGATGAACCGCCCGGGGTATTTCGCGCCGAGGGCGAGATTCTTCGCGAGAGTCTCGCCGCTGCCCGCGCCGAGGTTTACCGTCACGGCGATGCCTGCCGCGTTGGCGGTCTTTACGGCCATCTCGTAGCATTCCTCCGTCGCCGACATGTGCGTGTGCGCGTCGACCACAGGGTAGAACTTCGGAATCTCAACGGCAAAGACCTCCGACGCCCCTACCGCAGCGTGGCACCGTACGCCGTAGGCACAAACCGCCGCCAGAACGGCGACTGCCGCAAAGCCCGCAAACACTAATCTCTTCATGTCGGCCTCCTTACATCCTGAGGTTCCCTGAGCGCGACTCAATGCTTGTCGATTCTAAGAGGGCGCGGGAGGGTGTCAAGGCGACCTGCGCGATAGAGGTAGTCATGCTCGTCGAAGTGTCATAAAGCGCAAATGGCCCCCTGGGCGACGGCCATCTTTCTGCCCGGCGGCGCGCGGTTCAATCGGAACGTCGTCCGCGTGTCGCATAAGCTCCTTGCACAGGAGTCCGGTTATGGCTAAACTTTACCAGTCCCGCCGCCCAATCCAGCGGTGCGGACCCGGCTGAAACGATCCGCTTTCTGCTCACGAAACGCTTTCCCCGTTGCGGCGGAGGCTCTGGGAACTTGGACAAACAGGGCACAGAAAACGAGCTTCTCCTCAAGCCTGACGACATCGCCGCGATAGTCGACAGGGGCGTCGCCGAAACGGTGCGCTACGTCGCACAAAGGTCTCCGTTCTACAGGGAGGCTTTTCGCCGTGACGGCGTCCGCGCGGAGATGATCCGCTCGGTCGGCGACCTCGAGATGATAGCCCCCACTTGCAAGGAGGACCTTGCCGCGCACACGGAGGAGTTTCACTGTGTGTCCCGCGAAGAGACGGCCGACATCGTCACCACGAGCGGCACGACGGGCAGGCCGGTCATATACCCGCTCACCCGCGGCGACGTAGCGCGGCTGGCCCAGAACGAGCGTCTTTCATTTACGTGCGCCGGGATCACGCCGGGGGATACCGTGCTTGTCGCCGTAACGCTCGACAAATGTTTCATGGCGGGCATGGCGTACTATGAGGGGATAAAGCTTCTCGGCGCCACGGCCGTCCGCGTCGGGTCGGGTTCGCCGGCGATGCTTGTGGATATGGTCAAAAGACTCGGCGCCACAGCGATAGTCTCCGTGCCGTCGTTTCTCGCCCGGGTCGCCGAGTATGCGCGCGACAGGGGCATTGACACGGCCTCTCTGGGAGTCAAGCGCCTTGTCTGTATCGGCGAGCCGGTCCGCGGAGCTTCTTTCGAACTCAATAACCTCGGCGGCCGCATCGCGGACGCGTGGTCGGCAAAGGTCTACTCGACCTACGGCGCTACGGAGGTAGCCGGGTCGCTCTGCGAATGCGAGGCCGGATGCGGCGGGCATCTTCACCCGGCGCTTTTGCACGTGGAAATACTCGATGACGACGGCCGCCGTGTCGAGCCGGGCGGCATAGGGGAGGTCGTTGCCACGACCATCGGCGTAGATGCGCTGCCGCTGGTGCGGTTCAGAACCGGGGACGTGAGCTTTCTCGTGTCCGAAAGATGCCCGTGCGGCAGGTACACGCCCAGGATCGGCCCCATCCTCGGCCGCAAGAACGAAATGCTCAAGTTCAAGGGAACGACAGTCTTCCCCACGAGCGTCTACAATGTCCTCGACTCCATTTCAAACGTCATGGACTATGTACTCGTCGCGACCGCGTCCACCGAGTTGAGCGATGAGCTTGAGGTCGTCGCCGCAGTTTCAAACGACAGTGCCGACGCCATGGCCGAGATCGCCGAAAGGCTCAAAGGCGCGCTCAAGGTCACGCCTCGCATCCGGTTTGCGTCGAGCGACCAACTGGCCGCCGCAAGGGGCTCCGACGGCTATCGAAAGAAACGGCTTTTTGTGGACAGACGGGCGCACTCAAAGTGAGCGAATCAACTGCGACAACCGACGTGACTATTCGAGCCTGCGCCGTCGTGCCTACGCACAATAACCCGACGACCATCGCCGCGGTGGTAACGGGATTGCAGCGTGTTATAGCGGACGTCATCGTCGTGGACGACGGGTCCGACGAAGAGGCGCGCACGATACTCGAGAGCCTTTCCGGCGTCGAGATGGTGACGCACGCGCGCAACATGGGCAAGGGCGCGGCGCTTCTTTCGGGTTTCAAGCGCGCCGTGGAGCTTGGGTTCACCCATGCGGTCACTGTCGACGCCGACGGGCAGCACTCGCCCGAAGATGTCCCGCCGATGCTTGCCGTCCTTCGCGAGACCCCCCATGCGATGATAATCGGTGTGCGGGACCTCAAGGGAGCGGGCCGTCCGCTCAAAAGCCGCATTCTGCGCACCCATTCCAATTTCTGGGTCTGGACCGAGACGGGCAGATGGATTGCCGACACGCAGAGCGGACTGAGAATCTATCCCCTCGAACCTGTCGCGAATCTGCGCCTCGCAAGCCGTAAGTATGACTTCGAAATAGAGGTCCTCGTCAAGACCGTATGGGCGGGCACGCCCGTCCGGGAAGTCCCCGTACGCGCAAGCTACGGTCCGGGAAGCCGCTCGCAGTTCAGGCCCGTCGGCGATTTCGCCCTCGTGGCCCGGCTCAACTTTGTTCTCTTTCTCGAAGCCATGTTTCTTCCCGCCATGTTCAGGCGCCGGATGCACCATGTCGAATATGCCGACGCGCAGTCAGGCGGACGATATCGGCGCATCATCCGCGCGGTTATTCTCCAGGACGGTTCAGGACCGGGCCTTCTGGCCGTATCGGTCGGCGTCGGCGTGTGTTTCGGCATATTGCCGATATGGGGTTTTCAGATGATGGCGGCGTTTGCCGTAGCGCACGTACTGCGGCTGTCGAAGGCCGTGGTGCTGCTTGTCAGCAATATCTCCATTCCGGCTTTTATGCCGGTCATATTGTATGCGAGCCTGGTTACGGGCAGGCTGGTCCTTGCGCGGCGGCTCGATTTCTCGCTTTCCGTAAGCGGGCTCGACCTCGCTGCAGCGCGCGCGTATCTCGCCGAGTATCTCTGCGGTGCGGTCGTACTGGCGTTGGCGGCGGGCCTGGCGGCGGGCGTCGTCACGTATGCGGTCGGCCGCATGTGGCGGCTCGCCGAAAGTGAGCGCTGAAATGTCCAACCACTCGGCCAGACGCATCCTCGCTGCGGTCCTTACCCTCGCCATTCTCATCACTGCGGCCGTTATGTCGCGCGGCCTGAGTCTTAATGAAGACCTCCAGGGCGTCTTGCCGGAAGGCGACCGCATGGTGGATGATTTTCGCCGGTTCGCCTCGACATTCAGGATCCTCGACACGTTGTATTTCGACGTTGGGCCGCCGCCGGAAGCGCCCCTCGACGAAGCATCCGTCGTTGCCGCGGCCGACGACCTGTGTCAGCGTCTCCGGGACATCGGCAGTTTTGACGACATCTACTATCGCCTTTCGGGGCCCGGGTTTCTCAAGCTCATCGAGACCATTCCCTCCCGGTCGGCCAACCTCGTCGGCCCGGCGGGGCTCGAGACGCTCGAAGGCAGGCTCGACCCGGCAAAGATGGCGTCACGCCTCGCGGCCGCGCGCAAGGCGCTTATGGACCCGGCCGGCATCTTCCTGAAACGCCGCCTGCAGGAAGACCCTTTCGGGGCGGCGGAGCTCGTTATGGAGGGGTGGCGGGGTGCGGCGGGCATGGAGGGCGTTACCGTCAAGGACGGTCGAATCTGGAGCGCCGACGGCCAACATGTAATGATAATAGCATCGCCTTCCTTTCCTTCGATGGACGGCCTGCGAACGGCTGCCTTGATCGAGTCCGTCGAACGCGCAAACGATGAGGTGCTCAAGACTGTCGGCACGGGAAACGTCCGGATATGCTACACGGGAGGGCACCGCGCCGCGTTTGAAAACGCGCGAGTCATCAAATCGGACATCTCGCGGGCGATGGTGGTCGTGACCATAGCGATAGCGCTGCTGGGCTTTTTCTGTTTCGACCGCAAAGGCTGGATACTGTTGGTTTTCCTGCCGGTGGCCGTCGGCACGGCGTGCGGCCTTCTTGTCGCCGTCTTTCTCCATGTCAACCTGTCCGCAATCGCATTAGGCTGCGGCGCCGCACTTGTCGGCATTACAGTGGACTACGGCATTCATGTCCTCCTGGGGTACCAGAACAGGACGGATACTTCGACGTCGATGAGTTCTCATGTGCGCGCCATTGCGCTGCCGGTGGCGGCAGGCGCCATCACCACCGTCGCAGGGCTCATGAGCCTTGGCTTCTCCTCGCTGTCAGCGATACGCCAGATCGGCGTCTTTGCCGCCATAAGCGTCGCCGCCGCGGCGCTTTATGCGGTTGTCGCCTTGCCGCTTGTCGTCAGCACGGCGAGCGGGTCCTCC
>CALMGO010000055.1 GCA_937863625.1 uncultured bacterium | reverse complement strand
GCCCATCAGGTGCTTCATCGTGGCGCCTTCTTTGCAGCGCACCATGTATATGCCGATGATGGAGAGGAGAATCCCTACGCCCGCCAGAACCATCGGGCTGGCCAGAAGCTTCACAGCCGCGCCCTCGATGCCCATCGAGACCGCTGCCGCCACGCCCAGCGCCGCCGTCGCGAGTATCGACCCGCAGTACGACTCGTAGAGGTCCGCGCCCATCCCCGCAACGTCGCCGACGTTGTCGCCGACGTTATCCGCGATTGTCGCCGGGTTGCGCGGGTCGTCCTCGGGGATTCCCGCTTCGACCTTGCCCACGAGGTCAGCACCGACATCGGCTGCCTTCGTGTAGATGCCGCCGCCAACGCGTGCAAAGAGCGCCTGCGAACTCGCACCCATTCCGAACGTGAGCATCACGACCGTGACCTCGACCAGGCTCATGTGAAAGCCCGGAATCATGGCCGGAGCGACCTTGGTCAAAATCAAAAACCACATCGATATGTCAAGAAGCCCGAAGCCCACTACCACAAGGCCCATGACTGCCCCCGCGCGGAACGCCACCGTCAGCCCGCGGTTGAGGCTTTCCTTGGCGCCCTGCGTAGTGCGGCTGGAGGCCATCGTGGCCGTCTTCATCCCCAGGAACCCGCAAAGCCCCGAGAAGAAGCCGCCCGTCAGAAACGCGACAAACACTATCTTGTGCTGTACGCCTATCTGCCCCATGATGTAAAGGACTATGCTGACCGCCACGAAGAAAATGGCCACAACCTTATACTGCTGCCTCAGATACGCGTAGGCGCCGACCGTGACGTGCGATGCGATCTCCTGCATCTTCTCGTCGCCGGGGTTGGCGGCCTTGACCTGCTTGAAGAAAATCCAGGCGAAGATAAGCGCCAGAACCGAACCTACCGGCGCTATCCACCAGATTGTCGGGATAACCACCGCATCCTGGGCCGCCGCCTCAGTCACCGCCTCAACCGCCTCCTGCGCCATCGCAGTGCGCGACAGCAAGCACATCAGCAACGACGCGACTCCTCCATGGAGAAGCCCTCTACGTAAGCCCATAGCCCTCAACTCCTTCCTTTCTCTGGCCCCCGCCGGTATGGCTAATCGCGCCCCTCGCGGGCCTACCTGCCGAATCTCGCCTTGGTTTGTTTTATCCTGCTAAGAAGGGTCAAGACGCCGGCGTCATCGGGAAACTGTATCGCCAGCAACTCGCTCCCTGTTTCAGCCCTGTCATAAAACTCCATCGCCTCAGCCACGTTGCCGCGGCGTTTGAGCACCGCGTCGGCGTGCTCCACCAGCGCCAGCATGCATAGATTGCCGTAGCGAACGTCCGTAACTCCGCGCGCAAGCCCGACTTCGTACGCCTTGTTGAAATACCTGTAGGACTCCAGAAACGGCTCCACTCCCGTCTCTTCCTCGAGTTTCGCCGCGAAATAGGGATCCTTGCCTACCTTGTTGAAGTAAAGCCAGCCGACCCATATGTTGAGGTCTTCACTGTCGGGATTGTATATAAGACCTTCGCTGGCGAACTCGATGCCCTTCTTGATCCAAAGCCACTTCTCGTCCGGCTGCCCCCATTCGGCGGCTATGTTGTACGAAAGGTTCCACGCATTATATGTCCACACTGATGTGAAATTCGGCTGTAGCATCGCGATTATCTTGTAGTACGTCATCAACTGATAGAACTGCTTCTCATTTATCATGTTGTCCGACTGTATCCATAGAATGTCCACGGCAAGGCCGCGAAAGCCCCCCAGCGCGGCGGATGCCGCCGCGGACAGCGGCAGCTGTGTCGGCATTATGTTCTCCTGCGTCAGTTGTGAGCGCAGCGAGTCTATCTTCATCTGAACCGGCACCAAAAGCACGAGGCAGACGACTGCCACCCCGGCGGCAAAGGACTTGGCCTTGACGACGCCGTTGGCCATCACGCCACCTCCTTGCGCCTGAAGACCATCACGGCGACGGCAAATGCCACCGACGAGTAGAGCGCAGCGTACACAAGCGCCCCGAGCACCTGCGCGCCGCTTATGTACTCGTTCTGGCTGACGGCTGCTGACACGTTGTAGTTGGTAAGATTGGGAAACACTATCGTGATGCCGAGATAGAAATACCTGAGCAATATGTTCACCAGCCAATGCAGGCCCGTCAGATGAGTCTCCTTGACCTCATGAGAGTGCTCCGCCATCGTGAATATGTCGGCGCTCGACCCAAGCGTCAAAGCCTGCTTGCGCAGCACCTCGACGAAACTGCCTGTGAAATATATGAAAAGCGCCGTTATCGTTCTCAC
>CALMGO010000054.1 GCA_937863625.1 uncultured bacterium | reverse complement strand
GCCTATCATGCCGATAAGGGCGGGCTTTATGACCGTCTGGCGATAGAAGAAATCGTAGGAATCGGTCTTGTCGAGGGCGGTGAAAATGCGTCCGCCGATTTCGGGGAGGACGGAGAACTCGATGTATTCGTTTTCGAGGTAGACGGCGTCGTAGGCGCGGGGGACTTTGGTATCACTCAGCGAGTCGAGCATGGGGTAGGGGTAGATTGGACCTTTAGCCCCTTGATACATGCGGCTCGAGTAAAAGACGGGATTGGGGTCTGCGGGGCCGACCGGATAAGTGGGGATGGTGACGCGCTCGGTGCGAATGGATGCGGACGAAGCGGGCATAGGTATCTCCGTGAGAACAGTCCTCGCGGCTTCAGGGCCGACGCGGCAAGAGGAATTAGAGATTAGCAAAGGGGGGCGGTGAAGTCCAGAGGAAGAAATGGCTGCAGGCGCCACACCGCCGCGAAAAACGCACGCCAGAAGCAAGGCAACCCCTATCTCACGCAAAGGCGCCAAGAGCGCAAAGAACAGCGGAACGCGAAAAGCAAACTAAACCTTATCCCACGCAGGGCTCGCGGAGGCGCAGAGGACGACGACATATCATCACAAAGGACAGGAGGTAAAACGAAGAATGGCATAGGGGAAAACCAGTCAAGCCACAGACCTGTCAAAGGCGGGTGGGTCTCACAGATTGCGCAGATGGAGAAAGCCGAAGCGGTCCCACTCAGAGCATTCGGGGAATCGGGGACGAGGGTTTCTCTTTACGAGAAGGGGTTTATGTGGTAGAAAGCCGGGGGATATAACGCCACGACTGGGGGAAGAGGTGATGACGCGGAAGAGGGGCATTATTCTGGCGGTGCTGATCGCCATGCTCGTCGTGGTGCTGCCGACCGGGTTGGGGCTTTATATCCTGTCACAAAGGCCGCCGGTTGGCGACGTGTGGGCGGGACCGGAACTTACGGTTTCGGAGCGCACGTTCATATTTGCGAAGGTCAAACGGCTCATCGACAACTGGCAGGACGCGGATTTCTACACGCATCCGTTTTCGAAAGAGAGCGCGGGCGCATATCTTGTAATCGACACCGACATCAACGCGATATGGATAGAGGCGAACGGGGAGAAGGTCGAGGGGCAGGAGTTTGCGTTGCCGGAGGGGCTCACGTGGTCGGTGTATCACTTCCAACCGCAAGGTTGCAAGGCACTTCGAGGCCGAGCATGCTTCAGAGCTGTGGACAAGGATGACGGCGGGGAGTTTATCATCCTTGTCGGACAGGCCTCTCCCACGGGCTATCTTCAGTTTGGCATAGCAGGCCATGAGTGGGGCCACTGGCCCGGGGCCAGCGGAGTCTTTGACGCAGCCAAGTACTCAGAGGCGGTCGATTTTGGCTTTATTAAGGGTGAGGCCTACGGTGAGTCAATATTTGTTACTCAGGATGAGTACGAGAGGATGTTGATCGGGAAGGCGGACGCGGGCAAGGCAGCGGAAGAACTGCGTCTCAAGTGGGACAAAGAGACCCTGGGCGAATGGTTCAAGGTAGAAGAGGCATTCTACCGTTCGCTCGACGCCGAAGCCATTAAGAGAAGGCTGTCGTTGAAGGCGATCGACACTGTGTCGCCGGCAAGCGACGGGCTTGGCGGGCATGCGGACGCGACGGTGGCGGAAGCGCCTACGTTAATGTCGCGCCTGGGGAGATGGCGCCCCTCCTGGCAAATGGAGTACACGACGAGGCATGTAGGCGAGGGAGTCTGGTATGTCCGGGCCACGCCGACGGCCGGACCTCGCAGGGACGTGGAAAAGGAGTTTGACTATGTTTTTTCGGCATCAGGCGAGGTGCCTGGCAAGCGGGCAGAGTGGGTGAAGAAAGGCCGGGAGATAGAGGATGCCGGCGGGCCGGTCAATCCGGGGTGGAGTCTGGAGCTTGACACTGGCGGTGACGTAGAAATCCTCGGTGTGTGCGAGTACCCATGCAGTGGCAAGGCGTGGTGGGGTCCGGACGGGAGTGCGAGTGCCATCGTGCCGTGTTTGCCGAATAAGATGAACTGGACGACGACGCCGAAGGGCAGGGCGTATGCACTCGCAGTGAGGACCAAGGCGGGGACAGGTACGACACTTCACTGGGAGGGGTGGATTAGAAAGCAGATGGTGCGTGACATCTATGGGCGGGAGATGGCAGGCGTGACAATGTATGTATTTGCGTGGGACAGGCCGGAGACGTCGGTGGATGTGACATTTGGTTTCTCGGATGACGCAGGGAACCGCGAGGACGTGGACTTCGAGAATATATCGCTCGTG
>CALMGO010000053.1 GCA_937863625.1 uncultured bacterium | reverse complement strand
CGTGGTCTGAATGGCGCCGAACGCGTAAGTCGAAGGCAGGCTGTCATGACGAGCAAGCGGCACGTCGGCCATGTCGGCCAGCCCCCCGTCATACGTGCGCTTGAGACTGCCATGCCGGGCATCGTCGAGGACCTCCGTCCAGACGCCCTCCGCCTCCCCCGTGACAACCGCATCGACGTGGGCCAGCGCTTCGTCCAGACACATAGTCGCGTGAATGCCGCCCATGACCACCGGCACGCCCAGTGAACGAAAGTGCGCGGCCACTTCGTAGGCGCGGTTGGCCTGTGAGGTAAACGCAGTGATACCCACGAGGTCCGGAAGCGGCATGCTCGGGTAGTCCGGCACGGTCATGTTCTCGTCGAGAATGGTCACCGTCCACTCGGGCGGCGTCAGACCCGCCAGAACCATGAGTCCCAGAGGCTTCCAGACGCGGTAGCGGTTCCAGCGGCTGTCTTTGACGTTGGTGATGCTGACAAGCGGATTGGATGGGTTGATAAGGTATAGTTTCACGGGTGAAGAAATATCTCTCGCCTCGGCCATGCCATGCCTCAGTTACGGCGTTTCGTCCTGCCGATCACGGCGGATACAAACAGGACGAACTACGCCGCCCCCGCACCGCCTCTTGCCGGCCATTCCAGGACGGGTGACATACATAAGTATCGATGCTATGGCAAAAGTGTCAACAGAAATGACCACCACCCGCGCCGGCAGCAGGCGCCGCAGCCCGCTGCATGTAGTGTCGCCGCCTGACCTTATGTAACTTCGCGAGTGTGCGTTCAGCGCGTGCCCTTGCACATATCTATTGTCCGGCTACGAAGGCGTAGCAGTGCCTGACACCCTCGGTCCGCGGCGGCATATCCGCATGAGGGCATGGCCTCGGCCCCGGCGCACATCGTCACAGGTCGAAACGCAGTGTGACCACTTCTTTGGGGCGCAACTTCAGTGAGACCGCGCCCGCGCGGCATGAGACACCGCCGGTGCGTTTCTCGAGCGAATCGGCCTTCGAGACGCTGCGATATGTAAAGCCCGGCTTGAGCGTGACCCTTGCGGCCTCCGTATCGGGATTCACGAGACGCGCGACGAGAGCCTTGCCGTCTTCCGAGACCTTGAGCGTCGAAAGCACGGCGTTGGCGCTGAGCTCGATGAGTTTCTCCGCAGGCGGCACCGCGCCATCCGCCAGACGCGTAAATGACCACACCGGCATTCTGAAACGCTCGCACTGCGCGAACAACTTCGCCGGAACGCGCCCCTTGTCCGGCGTAAACGGCAAAATAGCGTATTCGAACGTCAGTTCCCCCTGCACCTGGCTGTCGCGCGTGACCTCGTGGTTGAGGTTCTCCCGAAACGCGCGGAAGAGTGTCATCGCGAGCGTTCTCTCGCGGTCATCCCGCGCGGCTGCTTCGCTGAGACCTTTTGTTATGACCGCCAGCCCGCCGCGGCGGTCAGAAATGGCTGCGAAACTCTTAGTGATGTGCTCCGGGCGCGCCTCCTCCAGCCATCCCGTCGTGTCGATGAGCTTTATGGGCCGCCTTACAATGTCAAATGCCGAGTCGGCGGACCACTCGTCGGTCTTTCGCCGCGTGGGAAAGAGAACTCCAAGCCTGTGGCAGCAGGCGCTGTTGCGGACGATAGTTCTGCAATCAACGCGGCGCTCCCCTGCGGTGACCGTGAAAACGGTCTCGATAGCGAGAGTAGTCAGCGCCTTCGTGCGGGCGGTTCTCTTCTCGCGACCGGCAAAGGGCTTACCCGTGTCGGCGTCGACGAGGTCTCGCGGCACGCGCATAGACAATGAAATGCGCATATCGGCGGACAAGGCCCCTGCGCGGACAATCTTGACCCGGGGCCTTCCTGCCGCACGGCGGTCCGTAGACAGGATGCGCCGGTCTCGCGTGGGATAGACGTGATTCCATCCTTCGCCGGCATCGCCGCAGTCCTCGAATACATGAAGCCCCGTGTATCTCACACCGGCAGGCTTGTCATAAAGTTCGAGCGTGCCGTCAGAGGCGACTTTGAGCTTGATGAGGTCGGTCTCGACCAGGCGCGCCTTTGCGTCAACCTTGACCCGGTTACGAGCCGCCGGACGGGTGGCTTTCCTTTGCGGCCGCATCTCGACATGCCATGAGGCATGGCCGAAAGCCGGGACGGAGAGCGCCGCCTCGACGTGAAATCTGTCAACTGCCCTGGAACGAATC
>CALMGO010000052.1 GCA_937863625.1 uncultured bacterium | reverse complement strand
AGTTCGTCGTGGTCGTCGAAAAGGCCTATCTGCCTGTTTGTGCGGTAGGATATCTGGTAAGTGTGAAGGCCGGGCGGGATGAGCGCTGTCTCGCTGCCGATGTAGAGGCGCAGGCCGTTGCTCCGGCGGGCGGTGTAGTACGGTGAGGGGCGGCCGTCGCAGAGGACCTCGGTAATTTCGAAGGGGACGCGGCGGGTGGTGAGATACGGGCCCCTGTAGATGGTGGGAAAGTCGCGGTAGATGCCGTGCTTGATATCAACGCCGCGAGCGTCAGCGGTGATGGTCTCGGTGACGGCGAGCCATCCGTCGGCTTCGACGGTGATGCGGCTCGTGAAATCCGTGATGCGCTCTGCCTGGGCGAGACACACCGGGCATACGGCAAAGAGCGCGAGCACGACGGCTGAAATCACGCGCCTCATGGGGCGGGGTCCTTTGCGGTGATGGAGATATGCGGGGCGTTTCGCGCGGTGGCGGTGTCGAGTTCGAAGAACTCCTCGCGGCGAAAGGACAGGACGGCCGCGACGATATTGGAGGGGAAGGATTCGACGCGGATATTGTATTCGCGGACGGCGCCGTTGTAGTAACGGCGCGACATCTGGAGGGTGTCTTCGATATCGACGAGTTGACTCTGGAGGGAGAGAAAGGTCTTATCGGCCTTGAGATGGGGGTATCGTTCGGCGACGGCAAAAAGGCCCCGAAGGGCCTGGGTGAGGGCGTTTTCGGCGGAGGCGCGCGCGGCAAGGCGGGGCGCGGCGGCGCTCTCGGCGCGAAGGCGGGTGACGTCGTCGAGGACATTTCGCTCGTGGGCGCTGTATGCGGAGACGGTCTCGACGAGATTGGGGACGAGGTCGCTGCGGCGGGTGAGCTGGACGTCGATGCCGCTTTCGGCTTCGGCGAGGAGATTGTGGTCGCGCACGAGGCGGTTGTAAGTGAGGACAAGATATACTGCCACGAGAAGCGCGATGATGACAGCGAGGAGCAGCGGATTCGGGATATTGAGGACGATTGCGAATGTGCTCATGTCGCTCCCCTGCCGGTCAGGCGCGAGTTTCGCGTACGATTCCGCAGATGTATATACCGTATCGCGGGGAAAGATTCACGTTTTTTCTGCGGCGCGCGCCTACACCGCGGCGGATATCCGGAGATAGGACGGCAGCAGTGACGCGAATATCCTGGCGTCGGATATGAGCTTTGCCACGCCTTCGGCAGACAACCGCCCCATGTAATAGAGAAAGAAACACCCACGTACGGTCTCGAGCCGCATACCGGGGCGTTCGAGGAGAAACTCCATGGCGCGCTGGTGGAGGAGGTCAAAGGTGAACTTTTTGTCCGTGCACAATGCTTTGAGCGAGGCGTTGAATTCAGCAAGGTCGAGGTCGACGGTACCCCAGCCGGTAAACTCCTCAAGGTCGGTTACGTTTCTCGCAAGAAGGGGCTTTCTCTCCTCGACCCTGAGCGGCCTGAATGAGTAAGGCGCATGACAGGCGACGATGCTGAGGCAGGCCTTCTTTGCGGGACTGAACGCATCGAAATAGCGTAAGCGCAGTCCGTCGGTCGCGCCGCTTATCTCATTGCGACTCTCCGCGAGGGAGTTGCGGCGGACTACCTCGGTGTCGGCATATTCGCGCGTGAAGTCCGGGCCGCTTTTCTGGAAATCAAAACCGTGCCGCTCCGCAAGAGAGCGCAGCTGGCGCGCACGCCTCCTCTTCACAAGGTGCGTCCAGAGCAGGACGGCGAGCGATGCCGCGATCATGACAAAAAACAAAAGGAAACTGAAATATACGAAATAGTCCGTGTTTCTATACATGCCGTTTCCCGCGTCTCAAGTGGTTTCTCCTGAGTCCAGGCCACAGGCGGAAAGCTCGACGCACTACGCTTCGCGACAGTCGGCGCGGAGGCTCCATTGATTATACGGCTTCCGCGTGCGCGGCATTCGATAATTACCGATGGTTTTGGCGGATTGGACGTGGCGGAAAATCAGGAGGGGATTTCGCTGTCGGGCCAGGCGAGGTATGGGTCTAAATCAGGGACACAATACTAATTAAATAGGGCGTATAGTATTATGCGGCCAGGGGTTACGGCATTTGAGCGTTTGAAGAAAGTATTGTGTCCCTAATTTCTCCCTAATTTCTCAAGCGATTCGGAGTAGCTTACAGGTAACCGAATCCTCCAGCTTGTGATGGATATCGATTACTTCAAGCAGGGGGCCTCCCGCCGTCAGCCGGTCGTAGCTACGGCTGAAGCAGTACCGGCTCTTGCGCGGACTGCTGCGTTCGTAGACAAGTACTATGTACTTGGCCTGGACTGGGGTGAAGGCGCACCGGTGCAACTGCTTGATACATGACTTGAACTCTTCTTCGTTCTTCGGACCGGGGCCGCCCTTCCAGTTGGCCGGAGAACCATCCAGCAGCATCGAGCGGCGGTGGAGGTAGTGCTTGAACTCTATAAGGGTATTTTCGTCGAGGTGTCGGACGAGGAGGTCCACGCGCTGCCATTCCGTCTCGCACTGCGCTGAAGGCAGCACTTTCATGAGTTCGTAAAGGAAGAAGGAGCGGAATGTGAATTCATCGGTATTCGAGAGTCGGACAACGGCCGCATGGTCAGCAAGACGGTTCATCGCTGCTGTAGCAGCGGTCATGAGCGCTTTGTCCATAGCGCCATATTACGAGCTATTTCCTTGTGAGCAAGAGTCAACATAACCGGAGGCGCCGTAGAGACGTTGTTTATACCGTAGCCAAGAGACACCCGTGAGAGAAGGACTGTCGATAGGCACACGCTGTATCGGCGCAGATTTTGGCTGATTGGACGGGGCGAAAATCAGGAGGGGATTTCGTTTTCGAGCCAGGCGAGGTATGAGGGGCTCGCGTTGGTGATGGGGAGAGCGACGATTTCGGGGGTTTCGTAGGGGTGAACGGAGAGGATGGCGTCGCGGAGAGTGTCGAAGAGCGTTTCGCGCGTTTTGAGGAGGAGGAGGTATTCGGCGGCGTTCTCAAGGGCACCCTGCCACCAGTATGTGCTGTCGATGGGGCCGACGATCTGGGCGCATGCGGCAAGGCGGCTCTCGACGGCAAGACGCGCGATTTTCTCGGCGTCGGCCTTGGTCTCGGTCGTCGTGCGGACCTCGATGAAGCCGGTCGTCATATTCGCAGCCCCCTTACTATGGCGGCGCACAGCGCAATGGCGGGTCAATGCCCCCCTCAAGACGGCTCCGCTCAAAAGGCCGGCGCATGTCGGCAGGAGGGCGCGCCAAGCGGCGTCCTCAACAGTCTTTTCAACGGAGCAGCAATATACCCGGTTCAGCGCAGGGCATCTATCAAAGCGTCGGCTTCGCTGCGGAACGTCTGCCAGTCGGCGGCGCCTAAAAGCGAGTCGTGGTCGCGCTGGCCGAGTTTGAACGCGCCCATGCGCTTTGCGATAAAGGCCTTCGCTGCGGCAGCCTCGGCGGTGCCTTTCTTCTCATCGGCAAGACGCGCAAGCGTCAGGAGCCTTCGATAATCGTCGAGCCCCTCGCGGAGCCGCTCAAACTGCGTTGACGGCAGGAGCGTGCCATCGGGGGCGGTGTTGCACCATGCATAATCGTCCTCGCGGCAGTCGAGGGCGTAATACGGGTCGCCTGCGACGTTATTCCAATGCCACGAGAGGCGGAACTTCATGTCGAACTCTTTGACGGCCTTGTACATATAGACGCCGTAGGTCCAGCGGTTGCCGCCGTTATAGAAGGCCCAGTCGGAGCCTGCCTTGTGGAGCATATTGATACCCGGTTCGTCGTGGGAGTTGATATTGGCGACGTGGAGTTCGCGGGCGAGTTGGAAATGAGGGTCATTGGGGTCGGAGCCCGTGAAGCTCGTGGCGGCGGCGAAGAATGGCGGCCCTTTGGGGAAGGCCTTTTTATATGCGGCGGCGTTGGCGGCGCTTCTGGTGAGGTCGTCGCCGATGGGCTCGTCGCCGAGGTTCCAATATACGGGCAGCCAGCCTGACTTTTCCGCGTGGGCCTCGACGGCGGAGAAAACGAGCTTGATAAACGCGCTGTAGTCTTTAAGCCCGGCGGCGGCCATGGCGGCGGAGTCGATGAAGTAGAGATTGAGCCCGCCGAAGGAAGTGTAGTTTGTGACCGGCATGGTAAATCCCATGTCGCGGGCCATCTTCATGCGCGAGTCGGCTTTCGAAAAGTCAAACTGCGGCGCGCCGTTGGTGACGCCCTGGTACGACATGGACGGCATCCCGCTAAAAGACGTAAAGCCGTATTCGCGAAGCCGCACGAGGCTTGCCGCGGCGAGCGCATCATCCCATGCGCGGGTATCGGCGTCGCCGAACCAAGGCAGGTCTATGGTATATCCCCAGGGGCCGGCGGGAACATCGAGGGGGTCAAGCGTGCCTTTGCGGACGGTAAACTCGACGGGAAGGGTCACGGCGCTTGAACGAGCGGCGGCGATACTGACCGCCCCCTTATATAGTCCCGGGGCGGCGTCTGCGGGGACCTTGACGGTGAGCCACCACCAGCGGGTGTTGCCGTCGGACGCATCGACGGAGGCCGCGGGCATGAGGATGCGCGGCGCGATTGTATATACCGAGCCCTCCATCGTGACGCGGGAGAGGCGGTTGGACACGTGCGCGACGGATATGGCCGAAGCGGGGATAACGCCTGCGGGGCCGGTGAGGTCGCCGGGCGTAACGGTTAACTCTCCGAGCGGCTCAAGCGGCATGACGGCGAAG
>CALMGO010000051.1 GCA_937863625.1 uncultured bacterium | reverse complement strand
CATTCTTCTTAACCCATTGCTCATCTGTATCTCCTAAACTATCTTAATTGCTGTTGCTTTCTGGTCGATGGGCATTGGGGGCCTTCTCCACATCACGGCATTGGCTTGACACCCGGTTGGCCTAATAACCGCCTTGCTGTGATTAGTAGCATAGCCGTGCCCATGTGTCAAAGGAAATGCCGGCCCCCGCGCCCCTACCAGCCTCCGCCTCCTCCGCCTCCACCTCCGCCGCCTGAGGAGCCGCCCCCGCCTGAGCCGGAGCTCGACCCCGGCGCGGTGGCTGATGACGATATGGCGCCTGCGAGCGATGAACCCATGGATGACGCAAGTCCGGCTGCGCCAAGTGCGCCAAATGACACGCCGACGTACCATGCAGGGGCATATTCCTCGCCGCTCTGTCGGGCGCGTTCGAGGACGTCGTGAAACTGCGCGGCCCACTGGCTCTCGACGTCGAGCGCGACGGCATAGGGGAGGTATTTTTCAAAAAGGGCGGGAGTTCTTTCGGGGAGTTGCATGACGCTCAGTTCGTATCTTTCGCCGACGGCCAGATACATGCGAAACCCTTCGACGGCGTCAAGGAGCGCGCGGCCTTCGGGGGTGTATGCGCGGATGAGCCTCAGGAAAATGTAGTCGAGCGCGGCGAAGATGAGGATAAGCGCAGCCATGATGACGGAAGACATGGCTATGAGAAAGACGATGCCGACTACCTCGCCAATCATAAACGGCACGGCAAAGATGCTGATAAAGACTGCTTCGACGATGCCTTTGCCGGTGGCGGCAAATCCTCGCCACTTCGCGACAACACCGGAGAGAAGAGCAAATACGCCGACAGACCAGCCGGAGAGCCACACGCACATAAAGATAAAGCCCAGTGCACTCTCGCCGCCGCCTGAGACGCCTGCGAAGATGATGACCGCAAGCGTGGCCAGGAGACCGATGACGAAATACTTCGTGTTTCGCTTGAAGAGCCGCCCGGTATAGGCGTTTTCAAGCGCTTTCTTAGCCGCCGTGGTGACGGAGGCGATGCGGCTGTGCTGGGCTTGGGAGAGTTTGAGGCGTCCGGTGGAGCCGGCAGTAAGCTCCAGGACTTCGGATTCCTCCGGCGGGAGATGGCCCGCCTCGGCCTCGGTGCGGATAATAGTGTATTCGCCGTCTTTTTCCTTGATCGTGAAGAGCCCCTTTACGGCAAGCGAGATGACGGCGGCGCTCATGCACTGGCTGTCAAAGCCCATGCGACGCAGAAACCGCGCGCCTGCGGGAGAGACGCCGTCCGGCGGCGAAAACAGCGGGATGATGGTGGAACCAAGAGGGTCTACGCCGACAGTGAGCCAGGCCCAGAGAAAGTAGCCGCCTACGATGGCGAAGCCGATGAGTCCGATGGGGATGGCGAGATTGTCGAGGAGGACGGCGAGTATCTTGTCGCTCGTCGTCGGAACCGTCACGAAGCCTTTGGGCCATGAGACGACTATAGTGAGGCCCTCGGTGGGATAGAGCGTATGGCTTGCAGTGAAGACGGCCGCGCCGTCGGGCGCAAACGCGGTCGTGTAATACCTATCTCTTGAGCCGCTGGGGCCGGTGAAAGCCTTGAGTTTCATGTCGGCGCTCGTGACGCCGGGAGGGGGCGTTACGAAGGCGGCGGCTTTCTCAATGGGAAAGGTCCAGCCGTTGCCGGTGACATTCCAGTAGAGTTCGTCGTGGTCGTC
>CALMGO010000050.1 GCA_937863625.1 uncultured bacterium | reverse complement strand
TTGGCGTCGTGCTGTCTACCACAATCGGCTGGATCGCCAGCCCGGTGCCCGGAAAACCATAGGCGTTCGTGTCTATGTGGATGAACCGCACGTTGCCGCCCCAGCCTGCGCTTATCCTCGGAAGACTGTCGCCCAGCCCCCCGCCGAGGCTCCCGCCGGCGTTCGTCCCCATTCGCACCTCGATGAGGTCTATTATCCCGAGGGCGCCCGCGTTGTCGCTGTTTGCCCTGATATACGTGCCTCCCGAGATCACTCCGCCGATCAGACCTATCGAACTGATCGCTTCGCCTTCGTCGACGAGCCCCACGCCCGCGCGTATCGCGCCGATATTGCCTCTCGCTGATATCTCTATGCCGGTCCAGTAAGCCTCCGAGGCAAAGTACTCCCCCGTGTCAAAGTCATAGTACGCCCCGATGGACGTGTCTACGTCCACCTCATAGATATCCCCGTCGGCGATGACGCTCGCGTTGAGCATCCCCACGTCAAATTTCCCGAGCGTTCCGGTTATCGTCATCACATCTGAGCCATCGTCCCCGAAACGGCCGTCTATCGCAAGGTATCCCATGTCGCCCGTAATCGTGATGTTGCCGTTTACCTGGAGTGTCCCCGCGTTGACAGGCCAGATCATGTCATCCTGGCTCTGCTGGCCGTCGCCAAATGCGCTGTCCATGATGAGTAGCGCCGAGTTCAGAGAACTGCCGGTGATGACGACGTTGCCTATGTGATCTCCGTTCAGGCTCTCATCTGGGTCGTTCCCGTCAGAGTCGTTCGTGTTGTATATCGTTGCCGTGCCGTCGCCGATGTACATTATCCAGTATGCGTCCTCGTTGTCTTCGTATGCGTTCACTGGCGGGAGGTTGAGCGGGTCCATTGCGTTCTGCGTACCGTATACCTGGCCGTTGGTCAGTACGACCGGAGCTATCCGCTCTTCCAACTCCTCTATACGAAGGACTTTACGCTTGGTCTGGTCATTGGGATTGGACAATCTGTCCATACTAACCCCCTTGTCTTGGGAAAACGAGGCTAAGGCTGCTCAAACATGCGTCCCCGACCGGCTGCTCTGGCGAAAAAAGCACAATTCTTTATAGCGATCAACATCCGCAAAGTAAAGACAAAAAAGGCTTTCGCCTTATTCAAAACCTTGCTGATTTAAGGTTTATACACCACGCGTCCCCTCGCGTCCACACTTAAAATGCGCCCTTTCCGACTCGCTGACGATTCCTGCCGCCCCGGCTGTCCTGACACGCCTTCCCTTTGTACCATTAATACCTTCGCGCGAACTTCTAACCCCCTTCACGCCCCTATGATGACTCTCTCCAGAAATCCGTCCTCCGCCGCCTTCCGAAGCGTCGAAAAAATGTGCCTCGTCGGCCATTCCCTCACCCCTCCCGAGAATGGGTTCGGCGCTACCACGACCTCCATTCCCGCCGCCGCCGCCGACCGCGCGCCCACCAGGCTGTCTTCAAACGCCACGCACTCTCGAGGCTCCACTCCCAGCATCTCCGCGCACAAAAGGTATATGTCCGGTGCCGGTTTCAGATGCTCCACGCCTTCACCGCTCACTGTCACGTCAAAAAACTCCTCCACGTGTTTCTCTATCCCCAATTCTGACAAGACCTTAGGCAGGACGATGTCCAGTTGCTCACGGTCGCTCGACGAGCATACGGCCTTCTTGAGTCCCTTTTCTTTCGCAAGCTCTATCACCTCCGCTA
>CALMGO010000049.1 GCA_937863625.1 uncultured bacterium | reverse complement strand
GGCATCCGCTCCGTGGCGTTCAATATGGTGGGTATCCCCGGCGAGACCGAGGAAAGCCTCCAGGCGACTATCGCACTTAACCGCAGGATACGCCCCGACTGGCTGCTCGTATCCATATTCACACCGTTTCCGGGCACGAAACTCGCTGAAATCGCGCGGCGCGATGGCACGGTCTCCGCGGCATTTCCGGAGAGTTACTACGACGCTCAGCCGGTCTTTGACCAACCGTCCCTATCCAAAGAGAGACTCCTGTACTACTACGAGCACTTTGTCGATATGGTCTACCAGAAGACCCGTGGAGAAAAGAAGGCATGAGCGGCGATCACGCGGACGCGAAACTGGCCGTCGTCATGGTGCGGCAGGTTCTCCGGGACGGCCCCTTGTGGAACAGCTATCTCCTGCGCTTCAGGGTCGACTGCGGTGCGATACTCGAGAGTGTCCGCGAAAGAGGCGTAATCGAGCCGGTAACGCTTCAGAGCACTGACGGCGGCTACCTCGTAATAAGCGGGTTCTCCCGCATGGAAGCAGCCCGACAGACAGGCATTGAGGCCGTGAACGCGGTTGTGTACATGAATAACGCTCTCACTCCAAAGCAGGCATATCTGCTTGCGCTGTCGGCCAATGCGGCGGCGACGCTTTCGGACGCAGACCGTGCGACAGCCCTTGCGGCGGGAAGAGACCGCTTTGGTCTGACCGAGGAAGACCTCAAAAGTGCAGCGGTGCTTATCGGACTTGCCCCTTCACTTAAAGTCGTACGAGAGTACTTGGCCATCGCGTCGCTGCCTGTGGTGGTGCTTGAGGCGCTTTGGAAAGGGGCGATAAGCCGCCAGCATGCCTCGGCGATTTTGACTGTGCCTGAGGACAAGCGCGAGTGGTTCTTCACAAAGGTAGTTGAGCGCCTCAGGCTCTCGGCGAGCGAGACACGCGTCTTTGCCGCGTCGGCATTGGATATCTCTCTCCGCGAAAGAATCGCGTTTGACGACGTGTTGAGGGAAGCGCTTGACGCGACGGGCGACGCTGTCGCGCCTGCACAGCAGAAGGCCGCCACCAGAACCGCGATGGAGAGGCGGCTTCGGCCTGTCCTGACAGAGATGGAGGATGAATTTGCCGCGCTTGTAGAAAAGGCGGGATTTCCCCCGGGGACAAAGGTGTCACATGCAGGCGGATTTGAGTCAGACGAGGTGGAAATCTCCATCAAGGCGCCTGACGAGGCGTCCTTTGCCGCCCTCGCCAAGGCAATTGA
>CALMGO010000048.1 GCA_937863625.1 uncultured bacterium | reverse complement strand
GGCCAGCGCGTCACCATCCATTCCAAAAAAGGCGACCTCCTCGGTGTCGTCGGCAAAAAGCCCATCCATCACATGGACGACGAGGACCGTAAGCGCGTCCCCAAGATGCGAGACCTCTGGATCGATATCGGCGCCAAAAACCGCAAGGAAGCCGAAAAGCACGTCGCAATCGGCGACCCCGTAACGTTTAACCACGGATTCGACCGGCTCTTAAATGACCTCGTGGTCGCGCGCGGCTTTGACGACCGCATCGGCGCATTTGTCGTAGCCGAGACGATAAAGGCGCTCTCGGGCAAGAAGCTCCCTGTAGCCGTCTACGGCGTCTCTACCGTGCAGGAAGAAATCGGCCTTCGCGGAGCAAGAACCAGCGCCTTCGGAGTAGACCCTCACGCAGGCATCGCGATTGACGTCGGATTTGCGACGGATTTCCCCGATGCGGACCAGAGGACGTACGGCGAGGTTCACCTCGGCAAAGGGCCCATCATTGCGCGTGGCGCCAATATCAACCCCGTCCTCGGACAGTTGATGGAGACCGCCGCCGAGAAAAACAAGATACCTGTCCAGATCGCCGGCGAGCCGCGCGCCACAGGCACCGACGCCAACGCCATCCAGGTAAACCGCGCAGGGTCAGCCGCCGCGCTCCTTAGTATTCCCAACCGATACATGCATACGCCGGTGGAGGTCGTGTCGCTTTCAGATGTCACTAACGCCGTCAAGCTTCTCGCGGCGACTATCATGTCAATGAAGCCGGGAATGGATTTCACCCCTTAGCGGGCGTCAGGAAATTTAAGTGGCCTCCCGGCGTCTGCGGGGGCCTTGCAGCTTGCTCCTGTCGCAGGGCGGAGAGAGGATGTATTTCGTCATCTTGGCGGGGCTGGTCCTTGGTGCATTTTCATACGAGGCCGGCGGCCCGCATGCCGAATTCGCGTTCATGGGACTGGCGACAGCCGCAATGACGCTCCTTCCCGCGTGCCTGGGCGCCGTCTTCATGCTCTACTGCGGCGTAAAGACCCGCCGTGCGACGGGCGACACCGCCTCCCTGGTGCTCGACCGGCTCGCGGTCTCCTATTCACACACAACGCGCGTTATCGACGCAGTCGCCCTTGGCGCATACGCGCTGTCGCTTTTCACCTTCGGGTGGTCAGGCGTACCGGAAATGCTCGGCGTGGCTGCCTGGGAGCTCCCATCGCGCGCCATAGTCGCTCTGCCTTTTCTACTCTCGCTCGTTCTTTCATGGATACCTCTGCATTACGCCCAAAACCACCTCCGCCGCACCGGGCCTACGCTCCTGCAGCAGCTCTCGTTTAACATGCGCCAATATGTCCTTACGCTCGTCGTGCCCATCGGCATCATCCTTGGACTTCTCGATACACTCAACCTCCTGCCGGACTCCGTCTCGGCCGCCTTCAAGAACGGCTTTGTCCGCGAAGGAGCCTTTGGCGTCATCGTTCTGACCGGCTACGTGCTGTCTCCTGCGGTCCTCGTCCGGCTGTGGAAAACCAGGCCTTTGCCGGCGTGCCCCCTTCGCGACCGGCTGACCGCGCTTTGCGACAGGATTGGAGTGCGCTTTCGCGATATCAGGATATGGGAGACGCCGGGGCTCTTCTTCTTGAACGCCGCGGTAATGGGCGTGACCGGACGCATGCGTTACATACTCGTAAGCAGGACGCTTCTCGATGTCATGAGCGCCGAACAGGTCGAGGCGGTCTTCGCCCATGAACTCGGACACGCCAAACGCCGGCACATGCTCTACTACCTCGTGCTGGCGGCGGACTTCATCCTCCTCGCGACGCTTTTCGACACGCTCACAGGCGGCGTGTCGCTTTGGCCGCCGTTCGTTTACGCCGCGGTATCTGTGGCGTCATTTGCGCTTTACTGGGGGCTTGGCTTCGGGTATGTGTCGAGGACATTTGAGAGGGATGCGGACCTTTTCGGAGGCGAGGCTGTTGGCAGCTGCGACCTTTTCGCCTCGGCGCTCGAGACAATAGCCCACATGAACGGCGTCAGGCCTGAGGCGCGCTCCTGGCGTCACGGGAGCATCCGCTCGCGAGTCTTGTTTCTTCATGCAGCCGCTTCCGACAGCGAGGTCAAGAAGGCTTTTCTCGCAAGACGGGAATTCGTCGAGACATTTCTCGTGTCGCTTGCGCTTGTTTCGGCCGTGGCAAACGCGGTGCTTGCGCTTCTCATGTGAATATTCCGGATGCAACGGCACTTGCAGACGACAGCCGGATTTGTAAGGTATGTCCCCGACGTCAGCGCGCCCGGCGCACACTGGAACTTTGATACCGAGAGGAGGATGTGATGTTCTACAGCGGAATAGCCGACGAGGCGGGCCCGCCGATTGCGGAGCAGATTCGCGCCCAGAAAACTCTCGGCTGGAAACATATCGAGATGCGCATGGTTCCCGAGGGCAATTTCACCGAAATCCCGCAGGAGGTATTCGAAAAGGCGCTCGCCGAATTGACCGCCGCAGGCCTTCAGATCAGTTCTTTCGGCTCGCCCATCGCCAACTGGGCCCGAAACATGGACCAGGATTTCCAGCAGGACATAGACAGCCTCAAACGCGCCATCCCGCGCATGAAAAAGGCCAATTGCGACATCATCCGCATCATGAGCTGGCCCAATTCCACCACCAAGCCCCTCTCAAGCGACGACTGGGGCGTTGAAGTTATCCGCCGCCTCAAGGTCCTCGTCAAGATGGCCGAAGACGGCGGCGTCATTCTCGGCATGGAAAACTGCTCCGGCTGGTCCGGCGATTACCCCGAAAACATGGCCAGAACTTTTGAACTCATAAAGTCCCCGGCGCTCAAAATCATCTACGACACCGGTAACGTCGTCGCCCACCCCGGCGGCGCATGGCACTGGTATGAAACCTGTAAGCCCCACACCGTCTACGTTCATATCAAGGATGGCAAGGCCCCCGACGCCCAAGGCGAACACTACACCTGGCCCGGCGAAGGCAACGGCATGGTCAGGGAAGTCCTCGCTGACCTTCTGGCGAGCGGATACGCGGGCGGCGTCTCCATCGAGCCGCACATCACCAGCCAGATTCACTTGGGCTTCAAGGCCGACGGCGTCGCCAGCGCCTTCGACACATACGTCGAATACGGCCGCAGGCTCATGAAGATCGTCGATGAGATAAAGGGGCGGTAAACTCTGATGGTTGCATCACAAACGCCCGCCGCCACGGTGGGCGTTTTCTTTTACGCCCGCGGATGGAACTTGTGGTGGATTGCTTTGAGGCGAGCTCTATCGACGTGCGTGTAGACTTCAGTAGTCTGGATGCTCGAATGGCCCAGCATCTCCTGCACAGTGCGCAGGTCCGCGCCGCCTTCCAGAAGATGCGTCGCAAACGAATGCCTCAGCGTATGCGGGTGCACGTTCTTCCGGATGCCCGCCAGACTGGCGTATTTCTTCACGAGCCTCCAGATATGCTTGCGTGAGAGCCTTCGCCCCCTCAGACCGAGAAAGAGCGTATCGTCGCTTTGAGAGTTGGCCAGTTTGGCGCGAGCGTTGGCCAGGTAGTCATTTATGGCAGCCATCGCCGGGCGGCCGAGAGGGACGACCCGCTCCTTTTCCCCCTTGCCGAAGAGTATCACAAGGCCCAGGTCCAGTTTGACGTCATTTATCTTGAGCGCCGCAACCTCCGCCACCCGCGCCCCCGCCGCATAAAACGCCTCCAGAAGCGCTCTGTCGCGGATGGCAAGCGGTGTGCGCCCCTTGGGCGTAGCGAGGAGTTTCGTGACCTCCTGCACGGTGAGAAAGTTCGGCAACCGCTTCCATATCCGTGGCGTCTCGATGAGCGCCACCGCTGCGTCGCTGCCAAGGCCCTCGGAGGCGAGAAATCTGTAAAACATCCGCACCGCCACGAGCGCCCTTGCTATCGACGACACTTCGAGCCCGCGCGCCTTCTCCCCTTGTAGAAAATGCTCAACGTCCTCGGTCTTGGCCTGTGAAGGGTCGCGCCCGCCGATGGAGTCGAGAAAGCGCGTTACGTCGCGTCGGTATCCCGCGAGTGTGTTTACCGAAAGCCCGCATTCGGTCTGGAGGTAAGCCAGAAACCCCCTAAGCTGCAGGCTGGGCTGCTGCGTGGTGTTCATTTCTCGCCGCGGTCATCAGTTCCCAGAATATCGGGCATGTCGTAAAGTCGTTGGCGCATACCGCGACTGCGTAGTCTAATGTGTCAAGTTTAAGGTGTTCGCCACAGGGATTCCTGTCGCTGTCGATAAAGGGGCACACCATGGTCATACTCCTTTAGTAGGCCTTTTGAGTTAATCGGCATAAATGCATCACGCCTTTAGGCCATAGGGAAACAGAGGTGTGCGCCGCAGAGTCTTCTACCGGATATGTCCTTTTGCTGCGTGCGCGCAACAACAAAACCAGCCCTCTCTTGCGCCGCATACGTCAGGGAGCGTTTGGGAGGCTTGAAAAAAGCATGTATCCGTCATAGATGTCGCCGTCGAGAAATACGAAAAGAAACGTCCGGCGGTCGTCCGTGAGCGTGCCTTCCTCCGCGTAGTAGCACCAGAGGTCGCGTGGGTGGTCCTGCCCGGGAAGCATGACGCCGCCTGTGCCGTATGGCTCGCCGAGCGTATCCTGCACCAAGAGCCGCGTTGAGACGCCCGGCGTCAGGGTTGTCTCAAGCGCCTCCGTATCCGGCATGCGTCCGAGCCTGATGACAGTCCCGCAGCCGCCGAGCAGGGCCGCCGCAACCACGACGGCGCTCGCCGTCAAAAGACGCCTGCGCCGTTGCCGGATATGCTCTGATAGCCCGTCACGTCGGGTCATTCGGCTTGTCCTTTCGCCGCCTCAGGCCCAAAAAGTTTCTCAAATGCCTTCCGCGCCGCCTGGTCGGCCGCGCGGCCGAAAGTCTTGCCGAAGCCGTATGGTATGGCGACCGCGTATGGAGACGGTCCCCCTCCGATTCCCACGATCCCGGCGCCGCCCCTGAACGGCGCCTCGCCCACTCCGGACGCGACGGCCCGACCCGATGCGAGATCGATATCATCGAGTCCGATAATCACCCGCCCCTCCCAGTGACTGTTTGTACCTTGCTTTATATACTCATCCCTTGCGGACGTATACTCGACCGTTGGCCGCACGACAATCACTCGCGGACATCCGCAGTCGCGCGCAAGCGCAATGCGCATGTCACTTTTCCATGGCTCGTCGGGAGAGCCCGGATCGTCAAGCGCGACGCGAAAGTCTTTCCAGCGTGATGGCGTCACGCCGCAGGCAGCCACGCTGGACGGCCCGCGCATTGGATTCCCCTTGCCCCTGCAGAGAGTGTCAAAGACTTTGTTCAGTATCTCCGCCGCCTCGCTTTGGCCGGAAATACTCGCGTCGGTTGCGATCATCTTGCCTGGCTCGCCGTCAGGGTCGACCACGGTCAGCCTCACGTCGGACGCCCTTACCGCGAGTATCATCCGACTCTCATGCGGCTGGAAGGTTTTTAACAGCGGCTGGTGATTCCTGTATGAAAAGCAGCCGCAAAAGAGCAGCACGATAGCGCCGGTCGCGACCGCCCGAGGGAGGACTGCAGTTCGCATGGCGCGTCTTTCACCTTGTCCATCCGCACTCATTTAGTTCCGGTATCTACTTTCTCAAATGAGGAAAACCACAAGTGTCCGTCGTACTTATCCCCGTCGAAAAGCACCAGAAGCATCTTGAGGTCTACATTGACGAGGTCGGACTGCACGTATTCGTAAAACCATATTACGCGCGTTCCCGATACGCCGCCGAGGCGCACCTTGCCGTAGCCCCGCGGCGCGCCGATTGCCGCAAGCACGTCAGCCTTCGTGGAGACGCCTTTTTGAAGTCTCGAGTCGAAAACAGACGTGTCCGGCATCTCGCCAAAACTCACCGTTGCGCAGCCGCCCGAGAGAAAGAGCAGGCATAGCGCCGTTACGACGGCACAAAACCTGAGCTTGAACATGCCGACTCCTATTGGCCGCCGGAAAACCAAAGAAAGCCGTCGAACCGGTCATCTTTGAAGAAGACCATCAGGACGTGCTGCTCGACGGAAGGGGCAGCGCCGAACATGCTCGCCTTCATCTTCTCGTAGAACCACACCTTGCGCGGGCCTTCCGCAGTCGGCAGCAGCGCGGAGCCTGAGCCGTTTGGAGCGCCGAGAGCTTCTCTAACCTCATCCATCGTGGACGCGCCCCGAGTTAACACCGTAGTGAGGGCGTCGGTATTAAACGGCTCCAGCTTTGGGGGCGCGGACGGCTGTGAGGCACAGGAGATGAAGAAAATGCTCATCGTGAAAAGGAAGGTCGCAATAGAGACTCTCGACAGACCGGATGGCCTTACGCACGGATGCACACAGTGTACCTCCAGCCGCAGTGAACGGGGAGCAGTCCGACAACTCCCACTAAGGAGTAGTATAAGCAGTATGGCGGGTGATGTTCAATAGGCGACCTGCCGACGGGCCGTCACACGAGCGCATCCCAGCCGCCCGGCTTCATCATCTCCCGAAGCACCGTCGTCGCATATGCCCCCTTGGGAAGCGCGAAACCAACCGTATAGCCGTCTTCGGCGGTCTCAAGCGAAACTTCAGACAGCGGCACGCGCATGGGACGTCTGACGCCTTTGTTCTTTAGGCCTATCCTCATCCGGAAGTCCCTCGGCGAAAGGTGCGCCTTGCGCAGGGCTCCCCATTCTATTTCGCCTGGTTGACCCTTCGCATACGGGACCTTGTAGCCGAAAATAGGGCCCGAGGGGCTGATTTCAAGACTGGCCGCACGCGGCGCTTCGGCAGCGGCGTCCTCAACGAGAAAGACGCACCCCTTCGAATGTATCCACGCCAGGTCCCCCTCGAATACCTTGTCAAGCGAGTCGTACCGGCGCTTGAGAACCTCATTGAAAAGGTACGCCTGAAGCGCCGACACGTAAAATTCGAGGTACCTCCGCGGGATGGCTGTTACTATCCTGCCCATCTGCGGCTTTTTCCGGGGGAGACTGCCCATCGAGAGGCCGTTGTCGCGCAGCGCTATGGCAAGGCGTCTTTCAGGCACGTAGCTTTCCGGAAAGAGTT
>CALMGO010000047.1 GCA_937863625.1 uncultured bacterium | reverse complement strand
CTCGCCAACGTCCTCGGCGCAGCGGCAGGCGCTTCCCGCGCCGCCGTTGACAAGGGCTTTATCGACAAGGCCCACCAGGTCGGGCAGACCGGCACCACGGTGCGCCCGGCGCTCTATATCGCGCTTGGCATCTCGGGACAGGTCCAGCATCGCGCCGGGATGGAGGAATCCGCCAAGATCGTCGCTATTAACAAGGACCCCGACGCCCCCATATTCTCAATCGCTCATTACGGCATTGTCGCCGACCTTAACGACGTCGTGCCGATGATGGTGCGCGCCATAAGAAAGCGAGTCTGACATGGCCAATTTCTTCACCGACAATGAAGACCTCCTTTTTCATTTCGACTTCTGGGATTTGAAGTCCCTTGCCGACCTCAAGGAGGATTCATACGCCGAGGCGGCGGAGTTCCCCTTTGCCCCCGCTGATGCCGCGGACGCCGTTGACAACTACCGCCGCGCCCTTGACGTAACGGGCGAGATTGCGGGCGACTTTATCGCGCCGCGCGCCGAGGAGATAGACCGCGAGGGCAATACACTTCACGACGGCCGTGTCACCTTGAACCCGCGCATGGTCGAAAACCTCGAGCGTCTCGGCGCCGCCGACCTCATGGGATTTACGCTGCCGCGCAGATTCGGCGGGCTCAATATGCCGACGCTTGTCTACTCTATCGCCATAGAGATGGTCTCGCGCGCCGATGCGAGCCTCATGAACATTTTCGGCCTGCAGGGTATCGCAGAGACGATTAACGCGTTTGCTTCTGAAGAACTTAAACAGGAGTACCTCCCGGATCTGGCCTCCGGCAAGAATACCGGCGCAATGGTCCTCACCGAGCCTGACGCCGGAAGCGACCTGCAGCGGGTCAAACTCCGCGCCCATCAGGACGCCGACGGCAACTGGCTGCTTTCCGGCGTGAAACGCTTTATCACCAACGGATGCGGAGAGATTCTTCTCGTTCTCGCTCGGAGCGAACCGGACGAGACCGGCGGCTTGGGGCTCTCGCTTTTCCTCTGCGAGAGACAGCCTGAGGTCCGCGTCCGCCGCATCGAGGACAAACTCGGCATCCACGGATCCCCCACGTGCGAACTCGAATTTCACAACGCGCGCGCGCACCTCATCGGCGAGCGCAGGCGCGGTCTCGTCACCTACACGATGGCGCTTATGAACGGCGCGCGTGTCGGCATTGCCGCGCAGTCTATCGGCATCGCCGAGGCGGCCTACCGCGAGGCGCGTAACTACGCGCACACCCGCGTCCAGTTCGGAAAGCGTATAGAGGAATTCCCCGCGGTGGCGGACTTGCTCGTAGAGATGAAAATCGCCATCGAGGCTGCTCGCAGCGTTACGCTCGACGCTTCGCGCGCAATGGATATCGAGAATATCCTCACCGAAAAAATCGAACTCAAAAAGGTCGCACCCGAGAAGGCCAACGAGATGAAAAAGGAACAGCGCGTCTACAAGCGCCTCGCAGGGTTCCTGACACCCGTCGCCAAGTATCTCGGCAGCGAGGTAGCCCTCAAGGTCGCGTCCGACGCCATCCAGGTCCTCGGCGGCAGCGGCTTCATGAAGGATTACCCCCTCGAACGCCACTGGCGCGACAGCCGCATTACCACCATCTACGAGGGTACAAGCCAGTTGCAGGTCGTCGCCGCCATTCGCGGCGTCACCTCCGGCGTAGCTGAGAACTACTTCTCCATGCTCGACACCGGCTTTGAGAATAAGTCTCTCGAATCGCTCGCGAAGAAACTGCGCCCGGCCCGCAAGGACCTCGCCAAGTGCGTCGAGTACGTCAAGGCCAAGGGGTCCGACTATACCGACCTTTACGCGCGCGACCTGGTTGATATCGCCACCGACATTCTTGTCGGGTACCTCTTCATCAAGCAGGCGGCATTGTCCAAGAAGAAACTTGTCACAGCGCGGCACTTCATCGCGCGCGCCGTCCCCCGTATGAAGATGTTAGTCAAACGCGCCACTTCCGGCGACCAGACAGTGCTGAAGCATTTCATGGCCATCGCCGGCGAGCCGCCCGCTTCAGTGTAGGCTTTCCGTACACATCAAAAGCGGGGCCGCCCTTCGCGGCCCCGCTTCTTTTTTCCGCACTCCCATGTCCTCGCCTTATTCTCCCCCGCCCCCGGATCCCTCGGATGAACGTCCGCTGGATTCCCGACCTTCATCGATGCGCGGGATTAATTGCCCCGCATTTTGCGCCGGTCCCATCGCGTGCTCCATATCAACCACCGCAATCAGCCGGTCTTCTCCCTCCTCCAGCGCGAATAATCCCGTTGTTTCATTCCATGTCCCGCCCGGCTTGACGGGCCCGACGGTGTGTACTCCGTCAATGATGCGGGGCGGAGTCGTCGGCCCTGCCGCACGAAAGACGACCTTGAAGACGGGGCTTGTCGCTGAACCCTTGTTTGTCAGATGCAAAGTGGCCTTATACAGCCCGCCTTCAGCGCGCACGACCTCAAGGTCGCTGTTGGTTATCGTCACGTCTGCCCCCCCGGCCGAAGCGGACTTACCAGCCGCTCCCGGTCCTCGCGACTTGAGGTAGGCAATGCCGATGTCATCGCTTATGTAGACGTAATTCTCGACTATGTCCCAGTCGAGATCTGTCCGCACTGTAACAAGGTTGAGGAGCGACTTGATGCTCGCGTTCTCCATGACGATGGTTATCTGCATATCAGCGGGGTAGACGTTCGGGTCAAAGATGATGTTCACATTGCCCGCGGTGCGCAGAAAGTCGACCACGGCCGCGAGCGACTGCTTCTGGAAATCGAAGTAATCTATACGCTTGGCCAGCCTGGCTGCGACCTGTTTTTCTTCATCGCTTAGAGAGTCTGTCTGCTGCGGTCCGCGCGACTTGAGTTTGCTTATGCCTGCCTCATCGCTGACATACACGCAGTTATCCACTGTAGTCCAGTCGCCTCCGGCCTGCGCACAAATAAGGTCGAGGATGGACTTTGCTGACGCGTCTTCAATCTTGAGCGTTACTCTCCTCTCTAAATCTGAAGGAAAAGCCACCGGGTCGACGACGATGTTAACCTGGACGGTCTGGCGAAGAAAGTCGCAGAAAGCCTGAAGAGGCTCCTCCCTGAATTCAAGGTACGGCAGGCGTGTGGCGAGTTTCTTTTCAAATTCCTGCATCTCCGGCGTTGGCTTGGCTGCGGCGGGCTCACTCTCGACTGTCGGCTGGACTTCCGAGCGCGCCTCCGACGTTGCATTCATCCTTGACAAGCGGCGAGCCTCCAACTCTGCCCTTCTCGCCTCCACAGCCGCGTCTCTATCGTCCAGCGTCATGCCAGGTTTACGTTTGTCCCGCCCGAATTCCTTCAGTATCTGTTCCCGCAAGGCCTGTTCCTTCTTGGCCTCGGCCATCATGCGAACACGTGCCTTCTCTTGTGACCACTCCGCCACGATGGAAAGCAGTACTCTCGCGTAGTCGTTGCCTGGGTCTATCATGAGCACTTTCCTAAGCGATTCGCATGCCTTGTCATACTCTTCGGCCCTTATGTATTCCTTGGCTTCATCAAGGTAGGGGCGCGCCTCAGGGTTG
>CALMGO010000046.1 GCA_937863625.1 uncultured bacterium | reverse complement strand
GTCGGCGTACCGCTTATCTCGCCTGTCGACGCGTTAAGGCTCAGGCCGTCAGGCAGCACTCCAACCGTCACGGCCCACGTGTATGGCCCAACCGCGCCGCTCGCGCTCAAGGTATCGCTGTACGCTACGCCCACCTGTCCCGCCGCCAGGCTCGCCGTATCAATCGCAAGCCCCGACGCGTCGATAACAATTGACAGCGCCTGCGTATCCGTCTGCGGTGTCCCCGCTGAGTCCGTTGCTTCCACTGTGAAGTTATACGTCCCCGCAAGGCTCGCTATACCGCTTATTTCGCCCGTTGCCCCGTTAAGCCCGAGCCCGGTCGGCAGCGTCCCGCTGTCGAGATTCCATGTATAGGGTACCGTCCCGCCTGACGCGGCCAGCGTCTCGCTGTACGCCGAACCCTGTACGCCGTTGGCAAGCGCCGCCGTGTCAATGACAAGCGGCGTCGGCAACACGACTATCTGCAGCGCCGCACTCGCCGTCTGCGGCAGAGCCGAGGAATCCGTTACCTCGACCGTAAAGTTAAAAGTCCCGTCAACCGTCGGCGTCCCGCTTATATCACCCGTCGCGCCGTTAAGGCTCAATCCATCAGGCAGCGCTCCCGCCGTTACCGCCCACGTATAGCCGGGCGTCCCGCCCGTCGCCGTCAGTGTCGCAAGATACGCGCTGTTTACCTCTCCGTCCGCCAGGCTCACCGTCGTTACCGCAAGCCCGGAGCCGTTCACCACTATCTCAAGCGCCGCCGTCGCGCTCTGCGGCGTCCCGACCGCGCTGTCATCCACCTGCAGCGTAAAGTTGTAAGTCCCGGCAAGACTCGCTATACCGCTTATCTCGCCTGTCGACGCGTTAAGACTCAGACCATCCGGCAGTGCCCCCGCTATAACCGACCACGTAAACGCCGCCGTCCCGCC
Organism: uncultured bacterium; assembly: GCA_937863625.1. GTDB lineage: Bacteria > Planctomycetota > DG-23 > SLPQ01 > SLPQ01 > CALMGO01. The sequence continues at coordinate 2,636 of CALMGO010000046.1, read as the reverse complement.
CGCCGTAGCAAGGGTCTCGCTGTACGCAGAACCCTGTACCCCGTCCGCCAGGCTTGCCGTCGTAATCGACAGTATGTCGGCAGCCGTCACGTCCATCGTAGTCGTTGACGTGCCTGCAGGCCCCTGGACTGTAAGGGTTACTGTGTAAACGCCCGCAGCCGCGTATGTATGAGCAGGATTGGCCGCAAACGACGTCGCTCCGTCGCCGAAGTCCCAGTAATACGTATTGATGTCGCCCGTCGAGAGAGACGAGTCAAACGTCACTTCGAGGTTCCCCGGCCCTGCCGCCGCAGTAAATGCCGCCGCCGGTGCCGAAGCGTGAGGTATCACGCCCTTGAAAACGCCACCGCCATAAGTCGTGACGTAGAGCGTCTGCGAATCAGCCGGATCAAAGCAGGGGCGTATGCCGCCGATATTGGTAAACGGGAACGTAGGCGACTTGGTCCATGTCGTCCCGTAGTCGTCGCTCATGTAGAGGCCTTCGCCATTGGGGTCGCCGTACCCGCAGTTGATGGCAGCCCACACGCGGCTCGGCTCCTCCGGGTCCGCCACCACGTGCCAGGCGACTCCCGCGTCATCGCTCGAAAGCGGGTTGTCCCAGCTTGCGCCGCCATCTACCGACCGGACAATCCCCGAAGCGCAGATAACCCCGCCGCCCGGGTGCGCCAGCCCCACGTATATCCTGTTGTTATCCGTCGGGTCGATGCTGAACCCCTGGATGTAATAAAGCGGGTATCCGCCGTTTATCATGGCCCAGTTGTCGCCGCCGTCGGTTGACTTGAAGAGCCCGCCCGGCAACCTCGTGCCATCAATCAGCCTGCGGTGTGTAATCGCGCAGTAGAGCGTCCCGTCATCCGTGCGCTCTATCCGGTACACGTTCGTATTGGCCGTGCCCATCGTCAGGCCGTTGTTCTTCTGCGCCCAAGTCGCGCCGCCGTCGGTGGATTTGTAAACGCCGTTTCCGAACACAACGGCATAGATTGTGCGCCCCGTGTCAGGACTCGTCGGGTCGACGAGTATCGACGTCACTGCACCCGTGGCCAGCCCTGTCGCATGCCCCAGGTCCGTCCACGTCGTGCCCCAGTCGTTCGAAATCACCACTCCGCCGGTGAACGTCGCCGGGTCCTGCCCGACCTTCGCCCACCCCGGGATGTCGTGGCTGTTGGAGGTCGCCGCCCAGATGCGCCCGTCAACCGTCGGGTCGCACGCTATCTCATAGAACGTATTCTGCCACGGCGACCCCGTCGCCGACCACCGCCACGTCGCGTCGGAGTCTTCGCTTCGCGCAAAGCCTATATCCGTGTAAGAGATGTAATGGCGGTTCGGCTCGCGCGGGTCGATTGTGTAGTCATAGCAGGTCGTCGTCTCAAAGCCGACGCTGCGCCACCAGTTCGTATTAAGTCCCGCCTCCTCAACGTTCGTGGTGAACCAGTGGTCGCCTCCGTTGTCGCTGCGGAATGTCCTCGCATACTCGCAGAACGCCACGATATCCGGGTCTGTCGGACACACGTTGACATTCCACGGCGGGCCGCCCCATCCCCAGTCAAAGTCCAGCGAAAGCCAGTCGCGCTCCACCGTCGTAGTTGCCGGCAGGGTGCCTGACTCGATATGGCAGAGTTTGAGCGTCCAGCTCGCGCCGCCGTCGCTCGTCTTGTGTATTGACGGGCCCCACTCAAAGTCTGAGCCCACATAAGCCGTGTCGGCGTCCGACCATGCCACTCCGATTGTCGTATACGTCACCGCGCCGCTGGCCGATGTCGTCGGGAGGTCGCTCGTCACGTCCCCCCAGTTCTCGGCCCCGTCGGTCGTCCTGTAGATTGCGTTGCCCGCGAGGCAGTAGAGCACGAGCGCCCCGTCACTCATCCCCGCGTCCATTGTGTTAATGGATGTAGACGCCAAACCGTTGTTCTTGGCCGTCCACGTGCTGCCTCCGTCGGTCGACTTGTACACTCCGCTCGGAGTTGACGCATACATCGTCGCGTTGCCGATTGCCGTCGTAGGGTCGACGTAAACCTCGCGAATCCTGAGGCCCACTGTCTGCCAGCCTGTCTCCTCCGCCCACGTCGCGCCCGCGTCGTTGCTTTCATACAGCTTGTCATCTTCACCGGCAAAGAGCGCGTACGTCCCGTCGCCCGCGTGGAACGCTATCGCCGACGCCCTCACGCTCGATACGACCGTCCACGTCGCCCCGCCGTCGTCCGTCCGCGCCAGTCCGCCGTTGCGGCTGACAAGGGCGATCAATTCGTTCTGATGGTTAAATTCCGGCCCGCAGTCGTCCGGCGCATACGGAGGCACGCCGTTGACGTACTTGCCGTTTACCATGTACCAGTGGCGCCCGCCGTCTATCGAACGGTAAAATCCGCCCATGTCGCAAACGCCGAACATGAGATCCGGGTTGTTCGGTGCAATCGTCGGGTTCGCCTGGCTTCCGCCGCCCCCGAGGCCCACCGATTCCCACTCGACCGTCGAGAGATAAGGCTGCGCTGTTTCGCCCGTCGTCGGATTCGTCTCGTTGCGGTATTCCGTTATGTTGAGGAACCCGTCGCTGTCGCTGTCCCCCGCCGCTCCCTGGCCAAGGTCGCCGAAGTACTCCATCTCCCAGCCGTCGCCAAGACCGTCGCCGTCGCTGTCTACCG
>CALMGO010000045.1 GCA_937863625.1 uncultured bacterium | reverse complement strand
CCTCGCCCCCGTTCCCGGCGCGTACTGCACCGGCCCGTTTACACTGGCCGGGCTCATGATGGGGGCTAACGATATCGCCATAAAGACCGTGCTCGACGGCGAACTCGTCCACAAGACTCTCGAGATGGCCGTCGCAGTCATCATCCGCTATGCGCGGGCGCTGGCACTTGCCGGAGCGCGCATCATCGCCATTCTCGAACCGACGGCGGTCATGCTCTCGCCGGATGCCTTCTGGGAGTTTTCCGGCCAGTACGTCAAACGCATACTTGATGCGCTGCCCGGCACGATGGGCGTTCTCCACATCTGCGGGCATTCGACGCATCTTCTCGACAAAATGACAGCGACCGGCGCACAGGGGCTGTCGCTTGACAGCGTGGTGGATTTCCCGGCCGTTGCCGGGCGGGTGAGCGAAGACGTGGTGCTCATCGGCAACGTAGACCCCGTCAGCGTGATGCGCGACGGGAGTGTGGAGCACGTGCGGGAGAAGGTGCGCGAACTCTGCGACGGCATGAAGCCGTTCAGGAACTTCATCCTCTCGACCGGCTGCGACCTGCCGCCGGACACGCCGCCCGCCAATATCTCCGCATTCATGAAGGCGGGGCGGGACTTCGGCGGGCTGTGACGCGCGCGGTTGCGCGCATGCGCCTCACGTGAGGCCTCTTCGCGCCTGCATTTTCCTTGACTCCCATCCCCCCCAGGGGTAGAAATAAACCACACGGGGAGTCTGCAAATGATTATCAACTGCCACGCTCACATTCTCGAAGGCGACGACGTCAAACAACGCGTCGAGTACTTCCGCGCCCCCGGCATGGAAAAAATCTGCCTTTCCGGCGAAAACCACGCCGTCATGACCGCGCACAAGGCCGACCCTGATTTTGTCATCCCCATCGCAGGCGTCCGTATCGATACGCTAAAGCCCGCCGATATAAAGGCCATCGCCGCTGACGGTTTCCGCGGCGTGCGGTTTGAATTTCCCAACGCCCCTTATGATGACAACCGATATTTCCCGCTCTATGAGAAACTCGAAGAACTCTCCCTGCCGGCTTTTTTCCAGACGGGGCACGTCCGCGGCGACGTCAAATGCCGCACCGAAAACATGCGGCCCATCTATCTCGACACCATCGCGCGCTACTTCCCCGGCCTCTATATGGTCGGCACTCAACTCGGCAACCCGTGGTTCTTCGAGGCGATGTCGGCCATGATGTACAACAAGCGCGTGTTTTTCGACCTCTCCGGCGGCGTTGTGCGCGGCCTGCCGCTCTCGTGGTTTCGCCTCATGTTTGCATTCCGCGACGTTTATCTTCTCCGCGGCGGCATCCGTCACCGCCTCCATGACGAGTCGCTCAATCAGGACATATTCCGCAAACTCGTCTTCGGCGGAGGCGCCCCTCAGCCGGAAATCGTGGAAGCGTTTTACCGGGACCTCTTTCAGGGGCTCCGGATAGATTTCGCCATACAGGGGCTCGTCCTCTGGGGCAACGCGGCCGAGATGCTCGGCCTCACCGAACACGCGCAGGGCCCGGCTGCGTAGACGCACGGCCCGCGCCGCCAAGGGAGGGACCGCCCATGAAACGCGTCGTTATCGTCTTTACACTCCTATGCGCTTTCCTCGCGGTCGCCGGCTGCTCCCGCGGCCCGGAGAAAATCGTCTCCGTAGACGGCAGCCGCGTAGTCACCTTTGAGGTAAATGGGAGCGTCATTGTCTACACTCCGCGCGTCGCCACGCCAAGCGACGCGACGGAGAAACTCGTTGTGCGCGACCGCGCGACCGGCGCGGAGACCGTCCTCGAGACGGACTTCGCAGGCTCATACAGCCTCTCCGGGCGACGCCTCGCGTATTTCAACCGCATGCTCACCGACAAGGACAAGGACTTCGTCGGGCCTGTCGTCCTCTTTGACGCCGACTCGGGCCAAAAGACCGAGATCCTCTCCGCAGCCGTTCGTGGTCTCGCGCTCGACGGTAAAAATCTTCTGGTCGAAAAGACCATCCGCAAGGACATGAGCACCGGCTCCGATGTCTTTCTCTTTGACCTCGACAGCCGCGCCGAAAAGAGACTCTCCTCGGGCGGTGAGGACGCCACGGCCTACAACGAGACCGCCGCCATCTCCGGCAATACCGCCGTCTGGCTCGAAAACAAGTGGCGCGACAAGACATATGCCGTCAAGGTCTACGACCTCGCCGCCGGTACTTCCGTCGATATCCCGTTATCCTCTCGCGTGACAACACTCGCCGTATCGCACCCCTATGTGCTCTACGGTTTCACCGACGAGGCCAAAACGAACCAACTCCATCTCTATGATGTCACGTCGCGCTCGGACACGCTTGTCCCGACATCGAGCCGCATCATCGGCCAACCGGTAATGGGTGACGGCCTGGTCGCGTGGACCGAATACGTGACCAAGGAACGCTTCAACCCCATTCCCGGCCAGCCGCTCATGGATGAAAAGGATGTCCGCGACGTCTTTACCATGGGCATCGCTTCCAGTTCGAAAAAGACTATCGCCACCGACCTCTTTGCCATAGGAGCGCGCCTCGCCGTATCCGAGGGGCGCGTCTACATGACGCTCTATCGCAATCCCCCGCCGCCCGGCGCGTCCAATCTCTCCGTCAGCGTCGACCTCGTAAGATGGTAGGGGCGGCACGAAATCTCGTGCAGCGCCGCGGCCGCGCGTATTGAACGTATTGTCCGGCGCGCCGAGGCGATATACAATTCGTGCGTCACCTGGACCCCGATTGTGCAGGAGGAAGACGGCGAATGTTTCCCATCAAAGTGAGCGACAACGCGAGATACTTCGTCGACCGAGAGGGTAAACCCGTCTTCTGGCTGGGCACGACGCAGTGGCAGCTCTTTCGCGAATACACTCTGGACGAGGCGGCGACGATAATCGAAAAGTCGCGGGAGAAGGGATTCGCATTTGCCCAGGTGATGCTGCTCGGCGTCGGCGACGGCTCCGAGCCGAATAAGAACGGCGATACGCCGTGGGTCGGCGGTGACCCTCTCACGCCCAACGAAGCGTATTTCAGGCACGTTGATGAAGTTGTCCGCATCGCGCTTGAAAACGACCTTGTCATCTCCATGACGATGTACCACCAGCGCTACCGGCCGTTTATCACCGATGACAAGGCGCGCGCATGGGCCAGGTGGCTCGCGCTTCGCTACAGGGACATGCCGAATATCGTCTACTCGATGACGCCAAAGGCTGAAAGTAACTTTGTCCCGGTCGTACGCGAACTGGCGGCAGGCCTTCTCGAAGGCGACGGCGGACGGCATCTCGTGACATTCAAGCCTGACCCTGCGCCGCACGGACCGGGGTTTCTCCATGCGGAGCCGTGGCTCGGCTTCTCCTGCATGCAGGTCTGGACGTGGATCGAGACCATCTACCCGATGGTGACGACCGAATACAATCTCAAGCCGACCAAACCCGTTCTCATGGGCGAGGGCGCATACGAAGAGGGTAGTGAATACGGTTTTGAAGTCACGCCGCTCTGGGTCCGCAGGCAGGCTTATTACTCATATCTCGCCGGCGCGCATCATACCTACGGGCA
>CALMGO010000044.1 GCA_937863625.1 uncultured bacterium | reverse complement strand
CGGTTTCTATCCGCGCCGGGCGGGAGGTATAATACTCGCGTGGCCGAGGTGGCAAGAGAAGTTGGGTACAAGGGTTTCTTTGTCTCGTGGCCGGGATGGCTCGGAGACGTCGAGAAGGAATTGCTCGTCAGGAGAATCTCAATCGCGGCGAATATCGACGCGGAGAGGTTTGGCGCGATACTTGAAAGGTCCTGGCCGCTCGTCCTCAAGCGGAAACTCAAATACCGCGCGCGACTCGTCCTGGAACGCTTCAGCCGTAAACACGGCGGCGAGGGGCACTGAGGGCGGCGGAGGCGTGGCGTTATGTTCTCAGCGCCCATCTGAGTTGCTTATCAACAGCGCGCTAAGCAAGAGATACCTTAAGTATTGAGAAATCGTCCTCAAGCGTCTCTTTGCCGCTGACCTTGCGGACCTGGCCGTAGAGTGCGTCCAGATCAGGCGCGTCGTCTGCGAGGGTATGAATCACGAGAGCCTCGAATTCCTCGTAGTTCCACATTTTGCCGTCGGGCTGATGGATTTCGTAACAACCGTCCGAGAAGACACAAAGCTCGGCGGGAGAGCTGACCGTCAGCACGGCGTCCTCGTAAACCGCATCGGGATCGACACCCAGCGGCGGGCCTGAAACAGGCGCATCGGCGGCCTGTCCGGAGGCGTCCAGGATGAGGGCAGGCGGATGCCCTCCGCCTGCGTAGCGCAACTCGCGGGCGGCCGTGTCGAACACGCCGTACCACGCGGTGAAGTAGAGTTCGTCCTGCTTTTCCATGGGGAAGGCGCGGTTGAGCGCGCAAAGAACCTGCGCCGGCATTCGAAAATCAGCGTCCGGGAGAGACTGGGACCGAAGCATATTGAGCACCGATACCGACAGCAGCGCCGGGCCTACGCCGTGGCCGCAGACGTCGAGCAGGTACATCGCAAAATGGCCCTTGTCGATCCAATGATATCCGAGCGAGTCGCCGCCCAGTTGAAATGAGGGGATAAGCCTCCAGTCCGTACGGATCCTCCCTTTGGTTATCGGCGGGGGGATAAGGGAGAGGACGTAGTCCGCAGCTTTGGTCAGCTGGAGCATCAGGGTCCGTCGGCTTTCGAGCAGGAGGCGGTTTTGCTCCTCCAGTTGGAGCTGCAGGCGCCGCAGGTTCAAGTGTGTCTCGACGCGCGCATGGACTTCCTCGAACTGGAAGGGCTTTGTCACGTAGTCCTGCCCCCCGACACTGAAGCCCTTGACCTTGTCCACGGTGTCATAGAGGGCGCTGATGAAGATTACGGGGATATCCTTCAACTTCTCATCCGCCTTCATGCGCGCGCAGACCTCGTACCCGTCCATTTCCGGCATGGTGATGTCAAGCAAGACGAGGTCGGGCGGATCGTTCTGCGCTGCGAGCAGCGCCATTTTCCCGTTTGTGACGGGCCTCGTCAGATAGCCCTGATCGTCGAGCATCCCGGTGAGCACCTGAAGGTTGGCCGCTACGTCATCCACGATGAGAATGCTGGGGGGCCTTTGTCCGGTTGTCACGTCCCGGTTCATGCCGGGCCTCCCGGAAGAACGCCGAGGATGGCCTCGTAGTCGTAGCGATTGGCCGACGCCCGCAGTGCCTCGGCCGCCCGGGCGTCATGAGGCTCCAGCTGACTGATCAAAGTAAGCAACAGGGTCAGGTTTGCGCCGGCAGCTGCATTTCGAATGCCCTGAACAAGATCCTTCGGAAGGCGAGACATCGCCCCGGCTGACAGGGGCGGCGGTGGAGGCGATTGGTGCTGCGACGGACTGGCGGGCGCTTCTGCGTAAACATACCTGACACCGAGGCAACGGGCGAGGGCCTCGAAGAGCTCAGACTCCCGGAACGGCTTTCGGATGTACCCGGCAGCTCCGGCGGCGACCATGTCGCGCCTGCCGTCCTCGAAAGAACTGGCCGTCAAGACGATAACGGACGTCTCTTTGCCCCTGGGGCTGGAGGTGATGTGGCGAGTCGCCTCGCGACCATCCATCACAGGCATGCGCAGATCCATCAGGATGATGTCCGGCTGCCACGCCTCAAACTCCCGGACGGCCTCCGCGCCGTTATTTGCCTGGCGGAGTTCGAACCCGACGGGACCGAGCGTCTGGGCGAGGAGATCGCGGTTTTCCTTGTTGTCGTCGACAATCAGCACGCGGTATTTGGGCTGACCGGGCTCAAGCCCCACTACGCGGCGGGGGTCGGCGGCCTGCTCTGCCACGCCCGCGACATCCCCGGCGGTCACGTTGATCTCGACATGGAAGAGGCTTCCTTTTCCTTCGCGGCTGGTGACCGTGATGTCGCCCCCCATCATTCGCGCAAATCCCCGACTGATGGCCAGGCCAAGCCCCGTTCCCGTTCGGGTCTTCTGACCACTCTCGGACTGTTCAAAGCGCTGGAAGAGCCCGGCGATGTCCTTTTCGGAAATACCCTGGCCTGTGTCCTCAACCTCGGCCACAAGACGCAACCCGGCGACCCCATCGGGACGCGTGCTGACCCGGAGTGCGATGCCGCCCTGCTGCGTAAATTTCACCGCGTTACCCAAAAGGTTGCTCAAGACCTGCCGCACCTTGGCTTCGTCAGCCACGATGTAGCAGGGTGTCTCGCCGATGTGGTCCACGGTCAGGTTCAGTTTCTTCGCATCCGTGTGGACGCGGAACATCGCCTCCAGGTCATTGACGAGCGAATGCAGGTCGAAAGTCGTCGGGTTCAAGACGATTCGCCCGGCCTCTATCTTGGAGATTTCGAGGATGTCATTGATGATCGTCAGGAGGTGCTCGCCGCTGCGGTTGATTACTTCGAGATGGTTCTGCTGCTGAGTGGTCGCCGCGGGATCGCGCTGCATCAATTGGGAAAACCCGAGAATCGCAGTCATCGGCGTGCGAATTTCATGCGACATGTTCGCCAGAAAGACACTCTTGGCGCGGTTGGCGGCCTCGGCGTCGCGCGTTCGCAGCGCCAGATCTCTCTGCAGCCCCATCTTTTCAGTGATATCTTCAATCGCCAGAAGGATCGTCTGGGAGACGCCTTCCTCCCGGGTGATCCGGCGGGCATTAAGCAGCATTACCTTGCGCCCGATGTCGGAGAAGACGTGCTCAACTTCGTAGTCGTCGAACTTGTTGTCTTTGGGAAGAATCTCTTCAAGCAACGTCCGAAGCCCGGGAATATCCCACTGCCGGTTTCCAAGGTCATAGATAAGCTCGCCTATCGTTTCCGCGGGCGTCACCTTGAACGAATCATAGAAACTGCGGTTGGCCATGAGAACCCTGAGGTCGGAATCCAGCACCAGAAGCGGCTCGCGCACGGTCTCAATGATATCTTCGTTGACCGTTGTTGCCGCCTCAGCCTCCAACTGCGCCTTCTCGGCGTCGCGCGTTCGCAGCGCCAATTCTCTCTGCAGTCTTATTTGCTCAGTGATGTCCTCGATGGCCAGAAGGATGATCCGCTCTTCCCCCGACACTCTTTGAATTTGCCGGGCATTCAGAAGCATAATGCGCCTGCCGATGTCGGCGAAATCGTGCTCAACCTCATAGTTGTCAAAGGTTGCCTCTTGGGGAAGGATGGTTTCCAGTAGCTCCCTCAGCTTGGGGATATCCCACTGTTTATTGCCCAGGTCATAGATAAGCTGTCCCACGGTCTCTTCAGGCTTTACCTTAAAGACTTCATAGAAGGAGCGGCTGGCGGAGACCACCCTTAAATCTTGATCCAGCGCGATCAACGGCTCACGTACGGTGTTGATGATGCTCTCTGAGTATTCGTGGGCTGCATCTTCGGATATCTTAGTTGCTGCCAGTTCTTTGCGGGCTTTTTCCAGGCCATTTTCTATCTCCCTGCGCGCGGTGATGTCCTCGATGGCCAGAAGGATCATCTGAGAAACGCCTTCCTCCCGGGTGATCCGGCGGGCATTAAGCAGCATTACCTTGCGCCCGA
>CALMGO010000043.1 GCA_937863625.1 uncultured bacterium | reverse complement strand
ACGAAAGGACATGATATTTAACGTAGGCGCCCCCGGCCTCGACGAAATCCGCACCGCAAAGCTCCCATCCCCCGCCGCGACGAAAAAGAAATTTTCCATCCCGGCCGATTCGCCGCTTATCCTCTGTGTCCAGCACAGTGTCTCGACCGAACCGGACAAATCCGCCCGTGAAATGACCGCCACGCTTGCCGCGCTGGCCTCCTTTGCGCTACCCACCATCCTTATATATCCCAATAGCGACGCTGGCGGCCGCGCCATAATAGACGTAATACAATCGTGGGAAGAAAAGCGCCTCCCATGGCTCAAAACCTTCCGCAGCCTGCCTCGCGCCGATTACCTCGCCGTCATGAAGGCCGCCGCCTGCATGGTCGGCAACTCCTCAAGCGGCATTATCGAGGCCGCCAGTTTCTCACTTCCAGTCATAAACATCGGACGCCGTCAGGCAGGCCGCCAGCGTTGCGGCAATACCCTCGACGTAACCCCTGACACTCCAGCTATTTCCCGCGCCCTCGGCCGGATTTTCACAGAAAAATCACTTCTTCGGAAACTTTCCTCCGCCTCAAACGTCTACGGAGATGGGAGGTCATCTTCACGTATCGTGAACGTCCTCACAACTGTCGCCCTCGGCCCGGGCATTCTTAAAAAGCAGATTACGTATTAACGGGAGTCATTGTTATGTCATCGGAAATCATTGTTATCGGCGCCGGGGCCCAGGCCAGGGTTGTTTTTGACATTCTCTCTGCATCAGGCAAGGCTGCGGATGTAACCGCCTTTGTCGACCTCGAAAATAGAGGCGAGCTCACCGGACAGACCGTTCACGGCTGTCGGGTCATTGAGGGTATAGACGCCTTCTGCGAATACGCCCGCTCGCATCCCGTAACCGTCTACCTCGGCCACGGCAATAACTCCCGTCGCAAGGACGTATTCCCCATTCTCGAATCCCTCTCCGTCGATATCGCCACGGCCGTTCACCCGTCGGCCATCATCTCTCCGGATGTAAAGGTCGGTCCCGGTACCGTCATCTCCGCCGGCGTCATCATCATCACCGGCGCCGAAATAGGCAAAGGCTGCATCATCAATACCGCCGCTACCGTTGACCACGACTGCCGTGTCGGAGACTTCTCCCAGATTGCCCCCGGCGCCAACCTCGCTGGCCGCGTCACCATCGGACAGGAAACCTTCATCGGCATCGGCGCTTGTGTCATCCAGAATGTCTCTATCGGCGACGGCTCCGTCGTCGGCGCAGGCGCCGCCGTCGTCCGCGAAGTCCCCGCCAGATGCCTCGTCATCGGCGTCCCCGCAAGAGTCCGAAAAAAACTGTAATACACGCCGACGGCCCTCTCCCCAGTCGCCCTCGTATAGGGTAGCCCCTGACCTATGGGGATTCTGCTTTCTCTTTCCAATGTGCGCCACGGTTACCCGCCTCTGCGGAACGTCCCGACCTATCGGGAGAGGACTTGCCCGCCTGCGGCGGGCTTTAGCAAAGTAGTGTGAGGCAGATTGTGCCTTTGCCTTGTCTTTCCAAATCTGCGCAATTTACCTCGCCTGAGTTTACCCGCCTGTGGAGGGGCGGGTCTGTGTCATCTGTGGATAAACAGGTTTTTCGCTTCTGCCTTGGATTTGCTTTTCCCTCCAGCCTCCAGCCTTGCTGTGGCCTTTGACTGTCTCCTGTCCCGACTTTTACCCGCCTTTGGAGGGCGTCGGGACTGTCTCCTGCTCTCCTCTCTGCGGAGCGCGGCTCCGCCTTTCACCCTATCTTCCGCCCCTCATCCACCCCCTCAAGTTCCGCGATATGCGCCAGGTTTCTCCACTTGCCCGCGTAGTCGAGCCCGTACCCCACTACAAATACATCCGGCACCGTAAACCCCACGTAGTCCACATCCACGGCCTCCGCGTGCTCGCGTTCCTTCTGCAGCAAGACGCATGTCCTCACGCTCGCCGCCCCCAGTCGCGCCAGCGCCTCCGTCAGCGCCGAGAGTGTCCCGCCGCTGTCGTAGATATCGTCCACCGCCAGCACGTGCCGCCCTCTGACCACTGCGATGTCGTCCTCGGATATGGCGGGTTTCTTCTGCGGCGCCGTCGCGTTGCCGTACGTCTTCACGCGGAGAAGCACTATCTCAATCGGCATCGACAGCCGCCGCATGAGGTCCGACAGGAATAAGAGGCACCCGTCGAGCACCCCCACGACCGTAAGCGGCCTGCCGTCCGAGTCCCGGTTGATCTCATCCGCGACCTCCGCCACGCGCCTCGCGATTTCCTCTTCCCTTATCAGGACCTTTCCGGGTCTAAGCTCCATATCGCCTCCTATTGTTTAGCCATGTCACGAGAGTCTTATCGACCGCCGCGCGCGCCCGCCTGCACCGACTTTGCCTTGCCTGCCGTGTCCTCGCAGTTACAATCATACTCGTCGCTACCCGTACCAGGAGACCGCCATGAAATACGCCCGCATCTATCTCGATGGCAAGGCCCGCTTTGCCTCCATCTCCGGCCCCGCGCTCACCGTCCTTGACGGTACGCCTTTCGGCCGCTACGAACCCTCCGCCCGCACCCTCGACGCCGCCTCCGCGAAATATCTCGCCCCCTGTCAGCCGTCCAAGATCGTCTGTGTCGGCCTCAACTACGCCGACCACGCCGCCGAAACCGGTAAGCCCCTCCCGCCGGAGCCGCTTCTTTTCATAAAGCCCTCCACCGCCGTCCAGGATCCCGGCGGCCCCATAGTATATCCCGAGATGTCCCAGCGCGTCGACTACGAAGGCGAACTCGCCATCGTCATCAAAAAATCCGCCTCCCACATCGACCCCGCCCGCTGGGAGCAGTACGTCCTCGGCTATACCTGCTTTAATGACGTCACCGCGCGCGACCTCCAGGCCAAAGACGGACAGTTTACCCGCGCCAAAGGCTTTGACACCTTTGCCCCTATTGGCCCGGTGATTACCGACGAGGTCTCCCCTGACGACCTCGCCATCGAGACTCGGCTAAATGGCGCCGTAAAGCAGTCCTCCCGCACGTCGCAGCTCATCTTTCCGCCCTCTTTCCTCGTCGCCTACATCTCGCGTGTCATGACTCTTCTCCCCGGCGACGTCATCGCCACCGGCACCCCGTCCGGCATCTCCGGCATGGCTGTCGGCGATACTGTCGAGGTCGAGATCGAGGGTATCGGTGTTTTGACCAATACCGTCTGCGGCCCGGCGACCTGTTGCCCCAACCGCATCTACTAAACGGAGCGTGACGCTTCGTTAGAATACGTGGAGGTTGTCTGTTGCCTGCCGTTGACACTCGCGCCATGAAGGGGCTTGCCTTTGCCGTCCTCGCCACTCTTTTGAGTACGCCAGTCGCCGTCTCTGCGCGTTATGCCCGGCAGTCCGTCTCCGCTACGACCTTTAGCGTCCTGTGGGTCGCGTTTCCGTGCATCTTCTGCTGTATCTTTATCACAGCGCGGCTTTCATGGCCTGCCGCGCTCGCCGGTATGCGCTCCCATCTGCGCCCCCTTATCATCATGGGCACGCTCCAGGCCATCTCTGCGCTCGCTTTCTTCTGGGGGATGAAGGCCCTCGACCCGACCGTAGCCGTTTTCCTTGGCCGTTCGGCGACGGTCTTTTCGGTCATCATAGGCGCGGCCATCTTGAAGGAGCGTTTTCAAAA
>CALMGO010000042.1 GCA_937863625.1 uncultured bacterium | reverse complement strand
CCGGACGGTGCCCGGCCTTTTCGGTCCTGTGGAAGAACTGGAACAAAAGACTGCCATTGTGACAGCTTACAGGGAGCGGCTGAAAAACGTGGCCGGTTTCAAGCATGTTCCTGAACCGCTGCCGATGAGAAACGGGCGCAATGCCATAGTGTACTGGCTTTTTTTCGCCGGGCCAAACAAGACAGGGGCGAGAATAGCCAGCGATATTTTCGCCAAATATCGCAATCTAGGGACGTGATATGTCATTGAGAACACACATAGAGTGGACGGAATCAACTTGGAATCCTGTGACGGGTTGCACCAAGATAAGTGAAGGGTGTGCTAATTGCTATGCCGAGCGTCTCGCGAAGCGGCTACGCGCCATGGGAAACCGCAACTATCGCAACGGCTTCGAAGTGACGTTGCATCCCGCCGCATTGGCTATCCCCTCCAGATGGAAGAAGCCGCAGCTGATATTCGTCAATTCCATGAGCGACCTGTTCCATGAAGATATAGACGATGCCTTCATCCGGAAGGTTTTCGATGTGATGATCAAGACAGACAGGCATGTCTATCAGATCCTTACTAAGCGTTCAGAGCGCCTCTTGGAACTCGCACCCAGTCTGCCTTGGGCCGAGCATATCTGGATGGGTGTTACCGTTGAATCACGCGCCCACAAATCGCGCATCGCACACCTGAGGAAGACTCCCGCCCATACAAAGTTCCTGTCGTTGGAGCCCCTGCTTGGCCCCGTACCCGGCTTGAATCTTAAAGGCATCGATTGGGTCATCGTTGGCGGAGAGTCGGGCGTCGGCGCCCGTCCCATGAAAGAGGAATGGGCCATAGACATTCGCAACCAATGCGACGCGTCAGGCACACCGTTTTTCTTCAAACAGTGGGGCGGCGTAAACAAGAAGAAGGCAGGCAGACTCCTCGAGGGCAAACTGCATTCAGAAATGCCGTCTTCCCTCAAAGCGTACGCCTTGCTGCCCTCCTGACCCATACTGTGAGATGACTGGCGGATACAAAGGCCCTGCGGCTATTTTCTTTCTCTGGGAAGCGCGTGCCGATTAAGCTAAACACTCGGCCCCGTCACGTTCACTTATCCTTTCGTTCTTGCTCCGCAAGAGCTACGCAGGCCCCCGTTGTGGCTGCAAGGCGGACGATGGAGGAGAGCACGAGCCATGTCGTGTGTCCGCCGACTAATTCGCCGATTGATTCAGGGTAGACGAACGCGCCGACCACGACTGCGACCACCCCAGCACCGTAAAGGATACCAAGAATGACTGCTGTAGGAATACGATAATGAGGCGCCGTGTACGCTCCGCCGTAGATGACCGCCCAAGCCGGCGCCAAAGTGGAAAGGAACCATACCAGACCAAAGTCATGTAATTCTTCTGGAGTAAACAAATGGGGTAACAGAAACGTACAGACCTTGTGCGCGCCGTATGCGGCTGGCAGCACAAGAAGCCACCGCAAAGCATCAAGCGCAATGTGTCTGACCGAATGGCCCTCTTCTGTCGTCATCTGTTCCCCCCTTCAGCGTCCATGGCCTTCGCATGTTAGCCGCAGTATAACCCCACCTCTGACAAATTCGGAGGATATAAACCCCTGGAATTGGCTTTACCACCCGCATATTCTCGCTAAGCGTTTTGCCACGCCTCGCGCCTTGCCCCCCTCACCCCGCCAGTTTCTTCACCATCCCCTCGTCTATTTCCACGCCGAGCCCCGGCCCTTCAGGTACCGCCATGCAGCCATCCACGACAGGCACCGGGTTCTTGAATATCTTCTCCCCCACCGGGTGCGGCTTGATATTGTACTCCGTCCCGCCGCGGCTTTTGTCAGTGGGGGACGTAAAATGACCAAGGCGTGCAACCAAAGGTGGAGACGTGGAAGGTCCGTCGGCTGAAGCAGAAGGGGCACACAGGCCGTCAGGCAATCGGCCGCACCTCAGGCGCAAGGGGGACATGTGGCTGGGAATTCACGGGCGAACTTCAACACGGCATAGTGTGCGGAGGTAGAAATGGGGGAGCGAACGCTTTCGTTTAACACGCAGATGGTCGAGGCGATTCTGGCCGGCGCGAAGACGCAGACCCGACGCCTTGGCGAGAAGGCGCCTGCCGCCAAGGGTGAGTCTCTGTGGGTGCGCGAGACACACTTCATCGGCCCGACGGACGACGGGAAGGCACTCTGCACCCCCTGCCCCGACGAGCCCGACATCGCGTGTTACTACAGGGCGGGGTGGACCGGGCCGGCCCCGGGCCGGTGGCGCAGGTCACTTTACCTGCCTCGCTGGGCGGCGCGGATATTCCTCCTGGTCACTGACGTGAGAGCGGAAGAGTTGCGCGACCTGACCGAGGAAGACGCGCGCCAGGAGGGTATTGCCGCCGATGCAGGCCAAACCGCTGTCGAAGCCTTTGCCTCGCTGTGGGACAGCATCTACGCGGAGCGCGGCACCGGTTGGGAGGCAAATCCGAGAGTGTGGCGCGTAGAGTTTCAACTGGTGAACAGGCCGGCCTTCGTTACATCGACACCATTGCATGGGTAAAGAGCGGCGCCAACTTCAGTATCGCAAGAAACTGTCACATCAAGCGTAACAGGCTGTACTATCCTGCGTTCGGCTGGGAAGCGCTACTCGTCTATCAAAAACCCGGCAATATGCCGCATATGTCAGAGGCAGGCATAGAATACATGTCGGACTATCAGGCAAATGTCTGGGAGATACCCGCGGTGACAAAGCAGCTCAAGAAGTATGGGCATCCGGCAGTGTGTCCTGTCGAAGTGCCCTATCGATGCCTCCAGGCGTATACCGTGAAGGGGGACACTGTCCTGGAGCCATTTGGCGGTTCCGGAACCACACTCATTGCCGCGGAGAAGGCTTCCCGCCGAGCGCGTCTCGTCGAGAAGTCACCGCTTTACTGCGACGTCATCGTAAGACGTTGGGAAAATGTGACTGGCGGCAAGGCCAGAAAGACCGCAGCGTAATTATGAAACGGCTGCGGTGGCGCTGCTTTGCTTGACATACCGACGTTCCTTGAGGACAGACGATGGAGTTTCAGGCACCGTTAGATGCGTTTGAATCTTCCGCGGCGTGCTCTTTGCCGCCCGAATACGAGCCACATCGCCCACGGCATTTCCGCGTGGACAGGATATTCCTGGCCAAAGGCAGCCTCGCGACTGAGGAGAGACGGGTCTTCGTTGAGCGCATCTGCCGGCTCTATCCGGACGCTGATCTCGTGGAATGCCAAGACACCCCACACAACAGGGTGGACCTCGGCGAAGGCGACGCCTTGAAACGCCACGCTAAAGGCAAGCGAACTCTGGTTTTTGGGGAACTGGGTGATTCTGTTCGATTCAGCAACGAAGAAGGTAACACATGCCCGAACTACTGGCACTTTTCCCCGTACGGCTTCTGCCCCTATGGCTGCAAGTACTGCTACCTTGCAGGCACGACGGGTGTCTTCTTTTCGCCGACGGTCAAGGTGTTTGTCAACCTGAACGACATCCTGACCAAGATCGACGTGACTGCAAACCGTCTCGCTGAGCCCACGTCTTTCTACCTGGGCAAGCTCCAGGACGGCCTCGCGCTTGATCCGTTGACGGGCTACTCCAGTGTACTGGCGTCTTTCTTCGCGCGTCACCCATTCGCAAGGCAGGTGTTGCTCACAAAGAGCGATGAGGTAGAAGGGCTTCTGAATCTTGACCACAATGGCCACACCATCCTCACATGGAGTCTTAACCCCCCTGCTCTGGCGGCGGCCTTCGAGGAAAACGTCCCAACCGTCGACCAAAGGCTCCAAGCGATGCGGCTCTGCGCGGATGCGGGCTATCCCATAAGAGCGGTCATCATGCCAGTGATTCCAGTTCCTGGTTGGAAGAAGTTTTATCGGGAGTTTATTGAAAGACTGTTTTCTCTCGTGCCGATCGAGCGTCTGACCATCGGAGGGATATGCAGTTACCGCAAAGCACGGTCCCTGATGGACAAGAAACTTGGCGAGAGCAACCCGGTGTCCGATTCGTTGGAGCGCGATCATAAGTCCGGCGATGGGCGCATGAGATATAGTCCGGCAGTCAGGGTGAAGATGTACCGCGACCTCATCGACGCGGCGCGCTCAGTCACGCCTGAGGTTGAACTGGCGCTCTGTCTTGAGGAGCGGGCCGTCTGGGAGTCTGTCGGACTTGCCGCCTCGATAGGCCGCTGCAATTGTGTGCTGTAGACCTCCCCAAGTAGGGCAGAACTATTTCCTGACCACTGCGTCGGCATTACCGTAGAAAGGTTAAGGCTGATGAGTTTAAATGAGTCGCTCTATAGTGAGAAGCTTACCTGGTTTAAGGC
>CALMGO010000041.1 GCA_937863625.1 uncultured bacterium | reverse complement strand
CCTGTAAAGCCTCTCTCCGACAATCGGCAACATCGAGAGCGCACTAACCGCACTCGAAGGCTCGTGTCGCCTCAAAACCCTGTTAAGCGCCGGAATCTCCCTCTTATCAAGGTAGCGAGACAGCAATCCTTCCGCTTCGTAGAGTTGCGGGAATTCTTCCGCGCTTTCTGCCAGCACCACGGCCATGTCCGACAGTGCCGGGACTACTATGTCTCGCGACTTGTCAAACGTGAGCGTGCCGTTGTCTCGAAGTCCTTGAACGTACTGCACCGCGCATGCCCCGAGAAGATGATCAACTGTCCCGTAGGGGACGGGTGTGGTTTCGGCGGGTATTATTCTCCATTGCGAAAAGCGGCCACTGCTTCTGTCGGCTTCAAGTTCTTCCGCAGCAGCAGCCCATGCCGGGCTCATTTCCAGATGCTCACTTCGAAGACAGGACAGCACTCGCCAGATGTGCTTGCCGCTCGCTGTGTCGATCTTCGCCACCTCGACCCCGGAGTTGTTCTGTTTGCCTGACTTCACCCAAAGCACGGTTGATTCGGCTCCCCAAAGCGCCAGGTAGACCACAGTACTATCGTCTGTGTGGCGCTCTGCGGTCAACTTGACGAGCCCCGCGCGCGGTGTCCTGACCGGTTCTCTTGCGATCTGAATATAGCCCACATCGACTGCGCCCGCGCCCACCTCTTCCCTGAGAACGCCCATGGCCTCTTGCCATGCCGCCTCGTCGAATGCCTCCGGCGCGGCCTCGCTTTCAAGTGCCGCCTTCCTGGCTTGGGCCAGCATGTACTCCGGCCCGCTCTTCTCGCGCCACAAACCCGACGTAGCCCAGACGACGAGTATTACCCCCGCCGCCGCGACACCGCCCCTCCATGACAATATCCACTTGCGCATACACACCCCCGCGGGAGAATTCCACTCCCATATTGATACTGCGCTCCTGCACACTTGGTACGTTCTCGGTGAGGTATTGTTCCCGTAAAACGTGCGTGTCCTGATGAAAGACCCGCAGTTCTCCCCGCGCCGCCTTGCACCTCCTCCCATGCCGCCGAAAAGCAAAGCCCCCGGGCTTTTCGCTCGGGGGCTCCTTGTATCACGGATAGATACCGCCTTCAACCGGCTACTTCTTCTTCGGCTTCGCCTTTGCCCTGGCCTTTACCGGTTCGCTCTTGGGAACCATGCCAAGTAGATTCTGCGGCGTCTCCCACAGGATACGCCGCGCGACGTCGAGCGCGAGCTTCGTATCGTACTGGCCGGTCGTGACCTTTTCGGCAAGGACGCGCGCGAGGCACTTGCGGACCATGACTGCCTTCGCGTATGCCCACTCGGACGTGTAAGCATCGCTGAAAAATCCGACTAACTTATTGGTCGATACCATGTCCAGCCGCTCTGATATGATGCGCGGGATAAAGCTCGGAAAGAAATTGTGCCACCAGTAACCCGCCAGCGACAGGTTCGGCAGCTCCCTGCAGAAAGTCGCCAGTGTCTGGTTGGCGTGCATGCTCGACACGAACGACTGAAAGTTCTGCCTCGGATGCCGCGCGATGATATTCGCCAGGCTCCTCAGCGTCTCCTGCCGGATGCGGCTCCCCGACTCGAAAGGCAGCGGCTCCGCCCCGAACGAAAATTGAAACATGATCCTTTTCGGCAGGTTCTCCAGCCGAGTGAGAAACGCCTCGAAAAGATACGAACTGTAAATGTCCTGCTCCGCCGCCCCTGCTCTCTTGCGGTTGGCCAGCGCCTTGTTGAACTCCTCTTTTGTAACGTTGTCGATGTAGTTGATATCCGTGGATATGTGCTGCGCCGTAGACAGTATCTCGTCGAACGAAATGCACGCAAAATAGTGGTCCATCGCTGCGTCGGCGTCATCGGCCGACTTTATCTCGCGTGGCACGCTCGGGCGCTTGCCGCCGGTGGTCACAGGCAGCGGCGGCTGCGGCTTGTCATACTGCCAGGAGTTTTCCAGGTCATAGAGCACCGCGTCAAATTCGCCCCACTGGCACCTCGCGAAAAAGCACCACTCGAGGCTGTACTGAAATACATCATCCGCCGATCCGTCGTGCCCCCGCCACGTCTCGGTGCACGTGCGGCGTATCTTCACGCGGTCCAGTATCTCCCGCGGCCACGCCGTGTCACCCGACCGCTCCTTTATCAAAGCGTCGAGCTTGCGCCAGTTCTCCGCCGTAATCGGCTTCTTCCAGCCGTACAGGTCCTCGAGGATTATTCTCAGCCCCCATGCCACGCCGCAGTTCTGGATGGCCGGGTAATACGGTATGGCCGTCTCTATCCTGCGCACGCGGTCCTTCTCCGTCGGCCACTCGTCCATCCGGCTGCCGTCCGGATAGCCCGCCGAGTACAGGTCGCTTATGACCATGTGGTACAGCGCCACGTCGTCGAGGCCCCTGGCCGCCAGGTGCTTCGCATCCATGTGCGTGTGCGCGTCCAGTAGCGGTATCTCCTGCAGTGCCTCTTCCATCTGCGGTACTAACTTCTCAAAACTCGCCATCTGCTCTCCTTTCCCGTTTTCAGAGTTGTCTTGCCAATAACGTTCTATGGTGATTCCGCTTCTGCTCTGTCTCTCTCTTTGCCTTCCCTGGCGTCGCCGTGCAAAATCGTGCTTGCTTGCCTTTGCTTGCGCTCAGAGGTTCGCTTTTCGCCTCCAGTCTTGACTGGCTTCCCTTTGCGTCCTTTGCGTCTTTGCGCATGCCCTTCGTAGCTTCAGCGAAGTAGGGTGAGGCCGGGGTCGCTTCTGGTTCTTGTCTTTCCCTGCGCCGCGCCTACATTAGCCGCCCCTGTTTCTCCCCGCCGCTCTTCTTCACGATGAGCCCCAGCCGCGGATACGCCGCCACCAGTTCCGCCGGCGCCTCCACCCGCTCCCCCGTCAGAAGGCTCTTTAGTTCCAGCGAGTTCACCGCCGCCTGCCCCCGGTAGTGATTATTGTTGAATACAAACACCTTCTCCGCCGACCCCGTCATCTTTCGTATCCGTTCGACCCACGCCGAGAGTTCGTTCTCGTCATATAGATAGTCATACCGCGCGTCCCGCCCCGCATCCTTGGCAAACCACGCCTTGGCGTTTCTCCCGTGAAATCTCACGTACCCCTTGCCGCCCGTCACCTTCTCCATCGGCGGTATCGATTTGCCGATTACCGGCTGGTCGATATCCACAAATCCCACTCCTGCTTCGTCGAGGTATTTGAAGAAATCCTCCTCCCTCCACGAGTCATGCCTCACTTCGAGATAGAGCGGATACTCCGCAAATTCCGCCACGAGCCTCTCGAGCCACTTGCGTTCTACGGCCTCGTTCTTGAACGACCACGGAAATTGCACGAGTATCCCGCCGAGTTTCCCCGCCTCCGCGAGCGGCGCCATCCCGCGCTTCACTTCGTCCGCCTCAGCGGCCGTCCACTGCTCCTCGCGATTATGCGTAAACCGCTGATAGAGTTTCGCCGTAAACTCGAACCCCTTCTTCCCCTCCACCCGCTTCGCCCACGACGCCGCCATTGCCGGCGACGCCGGCCGGTAAAATGTCGAGTTTACTTCAAGCGCGTCAAAGTACTCCGCCGCAAACGAAAGTTCGCTAAACCCGCGCGGCCTCTCCTCCGGGTAAAATACGCCCTTCCAGTCGGCATAACTCCACCCCCTCGTCCCGAACAGTATCCTCTGCCGCTCCGCCACTTCCACGCCCGTCCTTGTTATTGCTGCACCGCTTTGAGCCGCCCGACGTTATCCTTCACGATGACACCCTCGCCGTGCCCGCCGAGGTCCGCCATCAACTGCTTTAGCGCCCCGTCATGCATCACGTTATCTTTTATCACGCAGTTTTCGAGGTCCTTATATACGATTGCGTAAGAGGGGCTCATCTTGCCCTTCTGCGCGTCGTCCTGCCCCGCCATCATTGTATTGCCTACAAACGTCACCCCCGCCGCCCCTTCAATCCTCACGTGCGCGCTGTCGTAGCTCTCCTCCTCGGCCCACTTGCCGCTCCTGTAGATGATGTTGCCCGTCACGCTCATGTGCTTCGGCGTCCACTCGCTGCCGCCCCTTGTAATAGATATCCCCGCCTTCCCGCTGCGGTCTATGTAGTTGCCCGTCACGTTGTAGTTCGAACCGTCGGTGAGTATTATCCCGCCTTCCTTGTTCCACTCGACCCGGTTGCCCGTCATCGTCACGCTGCACACGTCGCCCGGCCCGTACCCGTAGCCGCCGTTGCCGGAGAGCCAGTTGTCCATGAGAAACGCATCCCATCCCTCGCCGCTCACGCCGTGCCCGCCGTTGTGCCCCACCATCGAATGCCTGAGCGTATAGCACCACACCTTCG
>CALMGO010000040.1 GCA_937863625.1 uncultured bacterium | reverse complement strand
GCGCCTCCGCGTCGGCGTAATTTATGCAGTCGCGGTATTTCTCCATCTCGGTGATCTGCTCGTCCGTGATGGCAAGGCCGAGAGACTGTTCGCAGCGGGCAAGCGCGATCCAGAGCGAACGCCACGTCCGGAACTTGCGGTCCGGCGAAAAAAGCTCCGACATCTCCTTTGAACCCCAACGCTGGGTCAGAGGATTTTCGTATGAGTCACGCACGAAGCGCTCCTTTCAAGACCTGGGCCTTGCCGCTTTGTCGCATTATAAATTGGCCTTGGAGTCGCAGGCTGCGGCAATCTGTCCTCCGCGGGAGAGGCTCGTTTCACACCCGCCGTGATTTTATGCCGGAGGCGCACGGTAGTCAAACGCAAACGGTTTTGCGACGGCGCCAAGGCGAAAAACGTTGAAGATAGAGCCCTGTGTGGCTATGATTCGTCCGGGTGAATATATGCCAGAGACAATGGACGGCAAGAGACATCACGTCAGAAAAATAGCGGCTTGGTCCGCGTGGGTGCGCTTTCATCGCAGCGCCCGCTACATAAAGGGGCAAACGCGCAATGTCAGCCGCGCAGGCGCCTACGTCGTGCTGCCGGTGGACGACTCCTGTCAGGCGGGCGACGCGGTGGATTTCATCCTCGCAGTCCCCTCGGGCAACGACGACCACTTCGTAATACAGGCCGTAAACGGCGAAGGACACATCGTAAGAGTTGACAAGGACGATCGCCGCGGCGTCGCGGTAAGGTTCGAAAGCGAGCAGGACATACCGTAAACCATGCCCGCCCTGCACGCGGACATGAGAAAATCGAGTAAGGGGAAAGCAATGAAGGTGCCGCTTCTGGATTTGAAGAGACAATACGTCAACATAGAAAATGATATCAGGAAGGCTGTCGACGAGGTCCTCGCGTCCCAGTATTTTATCCTCGGGCCCAATGTTAAACTCCTCGAAGAGAAAATCGCCGCCGTCTGCGGCACAAAGTACGCCGTGTCCTGCGCTTCGGGGACGGATGCGCTTCTACTGTCGCTCATGGCGCTCGGAGTCGGCCCCGGCGACGAGGTAATCACGTCCCCCTTTACGTTCTTCGCGACGGGAGGGTCCATTTCCCGGCTCGGAGCCGTGCCTGTTTTCGTCGATATAGACCCCGATACGTACAACATCAATCCCGACCTCATAGAAGGATGCATCACCGAACGGACAAAGGCGATTATCCCGGTTCACCTTTTCGGCCAGTGCGCCGACATGGACAGGATAAACGCCATCGCAAAGCGGCATAACCTGTCGGTGATAGAGGACGCCGCCCAGGCGATAGGAGCAACTTACAAGGGGCGCCCTGCGGGCAGTCTCGGCACGCTGGGGGCATTCAGCTTCTTCCCCACCAAGAACCTCGGCGCTTACGGAGACGGCGGTATAATTACCACCGACGACGAGAAACTCTACGACCTGCTCTCAATCCTGCGCGTTCACGGCTCCAAACCGAAATACTTCCATAAGTACATCGGAATAAACTCGCGCCTCGACGCCCTGCAGGCGGCGGTGCTCCTCGTGAAACTGCCGCACCTTGCGGAGTACAACGACGCCCGCCGGCTAAACGCACAGCGGTACAACAAACTCCTCGAAGGCCTGCCGGTGTCGTGCCCCGTTGAGACGCCTGACTGCCGCCACATTTACAACCAGTACACGCTGCGCGTCGCCAACCGCGACGACCTCATAGCCTGTCTCAGGGAAAATGGCGTCGGCACGGAAATATACTATCCTGTCCCCCTGCACGCACAGGAGTGCTACGCGGATCTCGAGTACCAGGCTGGGGATCTTCCCGTAGCCGAAGAGAGCGCAAAAGAGGTGCTGTCCCTGCCGATATTCGGAGAGCTCACCGCCCAGGAGCAGGAATACGTCGCTAAGTGTATAGCCGACTTTGTCCTCAAGAGGTAATGCGATGAAGGAAAAGTCCACTCGCCACGAGAGACTCTTCGCGTGCGTCCTGGCCGCCGCAGTCATCTTTGCTGCGCAGGCGGTGTGGGCTGCGCCTGACGACGCGACGGTTGACGTTGGCGCGGTCATGGAGAAGGCCGCCGACTTCGAAGCCTGCGACAACTACCAGGCTGCCGCCGAGATCCTGCGAAACGCCGTCGATCACGGCCTGGAAAACGCCGATGAGCGGGTGCAG
>CALMGO010000039.1 GCA_937863625.1 uncultured bacterium | reverse complement strand
AGAACCCCGTCATCCCGCGCACGGTTTTCGCTTCGTTGCCCTCGACGTCTATCTTGATAAGGCCGACGTCATCGCGGCCCTCCATCACTTTGTCGAACCGCTTGACCTGCACCTTTATCTCGCCCGCATAAGTTTGCTTCTCGGCCGTGCCGCCGGACGTCACCAGCGAACTCGCCCCTGGGTTGCGCTCCGCCGCCGTATAAAACGACGCCTCTCCCTCCGAGTCGCTCAGCGCAAAGGGGTATACCTCGTCGAAAAACACCTTGTTCCTCTCGAGAAACGCCCGATGTATCGGCTCCGGCTCAAAACAAATCGTCTTCACGGCGAACCTTGTCTTGGCGAGATAACTGTAGATGCCCAGGTTCGCCCCAACGTCGACGAAACATCCGCCTCTTGCCAGATACTTCCGCATCGCGCCGAAAAGCCCGCTTCGCTCGTAATGCCTGAGTATGTTCTTGAATGCGTATAGCAAGAGCCGTTCGTTGGGCTGTGCCGCATCGACGACTATCTCCCCGCCGTCCACTTTGAGCCTCGCCTGCCCTCCCTCCCTGCGCAGATGCCTGTAGAGCAAATCTCCACTTCCAAGCACGATGTCCCGTTTGCCTCCCGTAATCTTCACCTCCACGGGTAGCATTCCCAGTAACTTTGATAGCAGAAGTTCGCCCTTCAACACTCGCCTCCTTGCCTTCTCCCCGGCGGTAACGCCTTCATCCGCGCCTCACGACCGGAGTATATTGACGCCGTTCCCGCCGTTAAAGCAAAAAAATAACAGTTCCACCCCGACCGGCCGAGAATACGTCTGTGCCGGAAAGCCGCTGTTTCGCCTCGGCGCACCGCCTTGCGCCCCCGTTTTTCATTGACAAATGGGCCGTCCCGGCGAAAATATCGGGGTTTCCGCAAATACCTTGATTATGGTCCTTTTACGTAGCGAGGTGAGTGCCTTGAGAAGCGACGTGACCAAGAAAGGTCTTGAGAGAATGCCCGCCCGCGCCCTGATGTTCGGCACCGGCATTCCCCGAGAGGAAATGGACAAGCCTTTCATCGGTGTCTGCTCCAGTTTCACCGACCTTATCCCCGGCCACGTGCACCTGCGTCGCCTCGAGCGTGCCGCCGAACACGGCGTCTGCGCCGGTGGCGGTTATCCGCAGCTTTTCAGCGTCCCCGGCGTTTGTGACGGCATCGTCATGGGGCATTCCGGCATGCATTACAGCCTGCCGTCCCGCGAACTTATTGCCGACATCATCGAGTCCGTCGTTTCAGGTCACGCGCTCGACGGCCTCGTCATGCTCGTCACCTGTGACAAGATCGTCCCCGGCATGCTCATGGCCGCCGCGAGGCTTGACATCCCGACCGTCGTCGTGACGGGCGGCCCCATGTTGTCCGGACGTTACAGGGGCAAACGCCTCAGCCTTGTCCGCGACACCTTTGAAGCAGTCGGCCGTCGCCAGCAGGGCCTTATCGACGACGACGAAGTCGCCTGCCTCGAGATGGAGGCGTGCCCCGGCGCCGGTTCCTGTCAGGGCGCTTACACTGCCAATACCATGGCTTGCGTCACCGAGGCCTTGGGACTCAGCCTGCCCGGTTGCGCCACGACTCTTGCCGTCGCCGCTCGCAAGGATCGCATCGCCTACCTCTCCGGCATGAAGGTCGTCGAACTCGTCCGCGAAGGCCGCACATCCCGCAGTTTCCTTACAAAGAAAGCCTTCGAAAACGCCATCATGATCGACATGGCCCTTGGCGGTTCCACAAATACCTGTCTCCACATACCGGCCATTGCGCACGATGCCGGTATCGAACTCGACCTTGACCTCTTCGATACTCTCTCCAGAAAGACGCCTCACCTGACGAGCCTGCGTCCAGGTGGCGAATACTTCATGGAGGATCTCGACTACGCAGGCGGCGTCCCCGGCATGATGAGCCGCCTCAAAGGCATCTTGAACGACTGCGAGAACGTCTCCGGCAAGACGACTTACCAGATTGCCGACGAAGCCGACGTCTCCGACCCCGATTGTATCCGCTTCATGGATAATCCCCTCCACGCCGAAGGCGGCATCGCCGTCCTCCGTGGCAATCTCGCCCCCGATGGCGCCATCGTCAAACAGTCCGCCGTCCTCCCTGAGGCCATGACTCTTGAAGGCAAGGCCCTCTGCTTCGATTCCGAAGAGGCCGCCATGAAAGCCATCATGGCCGGCAAGGTCAAGTCCGGACACATAGTTGTCATCCGCTATGAAGGCCCCCGCGGCGGTCCCGGCATGCGCGAGATGCTCTCGCCTACCGCCGCGATTGTCGGCATGGGTCTTGAGAAAAGCGTGGGACTCCTTACCGACGGGCGTTTCTCCGGCGGAACAAAAGGCCCCTGTATCGGGCATATATCGCCTGAAGCTGCTGCCGGCGGGCCCATCGCCCTTATTCAGGACGGCGACTCCGTCGTTATCGATATTCCCAATCGCAAGCTCGAACTCAAGATTGCCGACGACGAAATGGAAAAACGCCGCAAGGCCTGGAAGCCCCTGCCGCCCAAGATCGACAAGGGCTACCTCGTCCGCTATGCGCGTATGGTTCAAAGCGCCTCTACAGGTGCTATTGTCAAATAGATCTCCGGCCCGAGTTTTCACTGGCCCGCAGGCCGTGCGGTCTCGTATGATGTTTTCGGGCTACCCGGTGGTGTAATGGTAACACAAGAGGTTTTGGTCCTCTCGTTGGAGGTTCGAGTCCTCCCCGGGTAGCCATTTCGATTTGAAGGTGACGAAGCTAAGACGCCATGAAAGAAATCAAAGCAATTATCCTTGCCGCAGGAAAAGGCGTTCGGATGAAATCCGAAATGCCCAAGGTCCTCTTCCAGGCAAATGGCCTCCCCCTCCTGTGGTATCCTGTCGACGCGGCGCGTCGCGCAGGCGTTACCGGCATGATTGCCATAGTTGGCGCAGGTCGCCAGGCGGTTATGGATGCCTTCGCCGGCCAGGGGCTTGATTTCGTCGTCCAGGAGCCTCAACTCGGAACAGGCCATGCCGTAAAATGCGCCCGTGAGGCCCTCACCGGATTTGACGGTTACGTGTTTGTCCTCTGCGGCGACGCCCCTCTTATCCGCCCCGAGACTTTAAGCGCCCTTTTTGAACACACCGTCTCCTCCGGCGCCGTCTGCACCGTGCTCACTTGCACGCTTGACGAGCCCACCGGATACGGCCGTGTCATTCGCGGCCGCCACGGCGTCGAACGTATCGTCGAGGAAAAAGACGCCGACGACGCGCAAAAGGCCGTCCGCGAAATCAATTCAGGCACCTACTGTTTCCATTGGCGAGACCTTGATTCCGTCCTTGACAAAATCACGCCCGTCAACCAGCAGGGCGAATACTACCTCACCGACGCCGTCGAACTCTTCATCGCCGACGGCAAGCGCGTCGAGGCATTCATAAGCGACTCCCCCGACGAGGCCCTCGGCGTAAACAGCCGCTCCCAGTTGGCCCTCGTCTCGCGCGCCCTTAGAATGCGCATTGTCGAGCACTGGCTCTTTGAGGGTGTCACAATAGTCGACCCTTCTTCGACCTTCATCGACGCCCGCGCAAAGATCGGACTTGATACCGTCATAAAGCCCTTTGTCGTCATTGAGGGGCCCGTCACAATCGGTGCCGGCTGTTCCATCGGCCCCTTCACTCACGTCAGAGGCGCATCCGGTATCGGCGACCGCGCCGCCGTCGGCAACTTTGTCGAGGTCAAAGAATCTCATATCGGCGCTGATTCCCGCGCAAAGCATCTGGCCTTCCTCGGCGACGCCTCTATCGGCGACGACGTTAATATCGCCGCGGGCGTCATCACCGCTAATTCAGACGGCAAGAATATCCACGTAACCGAAATCGGCGACGGCGCCACTATCGGCGCCGGCACCATACTTGTCGCCCCTACCTCCGTGGCTCCTCACGCCGCCACGGGCGCCGGTGCTGTAGTCACGAAAAACAAGATCGTACCGCCCGGCGAGACTTGGGTCGGTGTCCCCGCGGCCAAACTCGAAAAGGACAGGCAATAAGATGGACAGGATGAAAATCTTCGCCGCTTCCGCCTCCAAACGCCTCGCCGAAGACATTTGCGAATACCTCGCCGTGCCGCTTGGAAAGGCAACCGTCGCTCACTACCCCGATGGTGAGATATCCGTTAAAGTGCTCGATGACGTGCGCGGATGCGACGTCTTT
The DNA here is from genome assembly GCA_937863625.1 of uncultured bacterium. Classification (GTDB taxonomy): domain Bacteria; phylum Planctomycetota; class DG-23; order SLPQ01; family SLPQ01; genus CALMGO01. Next base: position 227 of record CALMGO010000039.1, on the reverse strand, counting down.
GTCGTGCAGTCGACATGCCACCCGGTAAATGAGCATCTCATGGAGCTTCTTATCCTCATCGACTGCATCAAGCGTGCAAGCGCCGCCAGAATTACCGCCGTAATACCCTATTACGGCTACGCCCGTCAGGACAGAAAAGATGAGGGCCGTGTCCCCATTACCGCCAAACTCGTCGCAAATATGATCTCCGCGGCCGGGGCCAACCGCGTCCTGACAATTGACCTTCA
>CALMGO010000038.1 GCA_937863625.1 uncultured bacterium | reverse complement strand
GCCGTTTATGGAGACGAGCCTCTCGCGAAGCTGGTCTATGCTGCCATCAAAGAAACGCTCAAGGTTGCCGTCGTATTCATCGACGAGAACGTTAAGCAGGTTTGAGAGTCGCCCGGCCTTTACGTTGTAGTAACCGGCGGGACGGATAAGGTCGGCGAGTTTTTCGCGGGACAGGGCATGTAGGCGGTGCAGGTCGAGAAGCCCCGCGCGGCGGATGTTGCCGATAGCCGCCTCCACATTTTTCCAGTTGGTGTTTTGCGTCAGAATCGCTCCTACCATTACCTCAAAAGGCGTCTCCGCCGGCCACCATTCCTGCGCACCGTACCTCTCGCGAAGAGCGTTGTAAAACGCCGTGAGCGTCGAAGACGTAGTGGCCAAGCCTACTCCTTTCGGGTGGGAGAAACAGTCACAAGGGCATCGCCGAGGATGACGGCTGAGCCGATAAGCCCGGACGGTTCACTTCGGAAGACCAGCCTTATCGATTTGCGGCCGGACACGTCAAGGATAACGGGTTTTGCTTCGGCGTCATTGTTGATTACGGCCGAGAAAATCTCAACGGCGTCTGCTTCCACCGTAAGCTTTCCTGAAGGTGGGTTAGCCGATTCGGCGACGGCCGGGATGAAAAACAGGCGTTGCCCACCCGCAGGGAGAGTCGCCTCGACGACACCACCGGAGCGTATGTAGAGACCTTTGCGCCATATCAAGCCGTTTACAGAGAGCCGTCCTTCGGGCGCCTCGTCAAGAAACACGTATTTGACGCCTTCGGGAGCAATGCCCCTTGTCGACACCGTAAGGGGCAACTCGGAGACGTATTTCATCCTCGCGGGAAAATCCATACCGCACATGCTGTCGGACTTGACCGCAACGTCGCCGAAAGCAGTCGCGACACTGAGTTGCGGATCCAGCGAGACAGCATTGCCTCTCAGGATGTCATCGTTTTCCAGAAGCACTGAGACGTCGCCTGACTCCTGTCGCGGCGTGTTAAGGGTGCTAAGCGTGACAACGGCAACGCGTTCGATGGGCACCTCCACGACGCCAAGGATCGAGTGCACGGATACCGCCGCGCGGTTAAGGACCACGGTGTCGGCGGAAAGAAAATCGCCGTTTCGAAGGTGGATGCCGCACTCCTGCGGATTTGAAAGTGGCCGGCGGCATTGGAAATAGAGCCGGGCGATTTCAGATAGAGGCACTTCGAGCGTACCGAGCCTCGACGATGAAACGGATATTATATCCCCCTGCCCCACCGCAATACGTCCGCGGACTACCGAGCCGTCGCGCGTCATGACTCCGCTGACGAGAGGCACTTTGTCGCCGGACTTTTTGAAGGCAATCCGGGCGATTTGGTCCAGGCTGACGCGGCCGGCGGGCGCGGCAAACTCCATTTTGCCGGCGGTGCCGGAAAGCGATCCGGCTATCAGTTGCCCTGAAACAGTCAGAGCCTCCTCGCCGAAGGCAAGTGCCGAAAGAAAGACCAGCGCGAGGACCGCCGGTATCTTAGCGCTGGTAGAGAGGGAGATATCCATTTGGAATAGTCAGAACCAGTGCGCCCATCGCAGTGCTGTAGGCTGAAGAGTCCCAGCTTCCGTCGGCGCTCTGCCGGGCTTTAAGGTCTCCTGTAATAAACCCATACCAGTCAGGCCAGTCGTGCGGCGCGACAAGGTGCATGCCCTGGGCGGCGTAGTACTGGCCGTAGAAATAGTTGCCACCGCGGTACCTACGATTCGCCTGTAGGTAATGTACGGCGCCGGGAATCTCAGGGGCGGCATAGTTGCCGGTAAGCGCAAAACATACCAGAGCCCCTCCGCTGCGCGGGTAGCCGGATTGGCCTGAACCTGCCTGGTAGGAAAACCCGCCGTCGCGCTGGGCGCACTTGCGGAGGTATTCGACGGCATTGTCCACTGTATCGCGCGACACGGCAATACCGGCGTTGGCGGCGGCCCGCAGTGCGACTATCTGGACGATAGTGACCGAGATATCCGCATCGGCGACCTTTGGTTCGTAGCGCCACCCTCCTTCACGGTTTTGCGTGCGAACGATAAGGTCCACGGCGCTTTTGAGTTTATCGCGAATATCGCTGCGGGCGGTCATCCCCCAAGCTTCGGCCAGAAAGAGCGTCGCGTAGCCGTGGCTGTACATCGCGTAGTGTGGTGCGCCGTATTCGAGAAGCCCGTTAGGCTGCGCGGAGGCAAGTACGTAGTCAAGCGCCTTGGAGACGTTTTCGCCGTACGCGCCCCTTCCCGGCATATGGCCGTCTGACATGAAAGCAAGCCCTGCAAGCGCCGCGGAAGCAGTCGGCCGGCCGTAGGACCCCTCATCCCAGGAACCGTCATCGTTCTGCCGGGCGGCCAGATACTTGAGCGCGGCGTCGATTGAGGCGCGCCCTTCCTTGGAAATACGCACGTCGGGGACGGGCGCGGCGGCGGCCAAGAGGCCTGCGAACACAATGACGAAGAGGATGCCAACAGGGATGTTCTTAGGCAATGTTTTCCTCGCTTTCGCCAAGTCTCTTGAGGGCCTCGCGCGCCTTCTGAGTCCAGGGCTCGTGCGGAGAGACCTCGATGGCGCGCCTGTAGAAGCGCACGGCCTCATCGGTGCGTCCAATCCGTTCCAGGCAAAGCCCTGCGTTGGTCCACGCATAAGGGTGAGACGGTTCGGTCTCCAGCACCTGGCTGAAGATATCAAGCGCCTCCCTGGTCTTGCCCCCCTGGTAGTGGGCTATGCCCAGGTTGTAGAGAGCGCCCGAGTCATCGGCTTCCTCCTTCAAAACACGCTGGAGGTGCTCGGTAGCCCGCGCCGCAAGCCCCATGTCGAGGTAGAGCTCGGCGAGCTTTCTCCGCGCGTGGGTCATAGAGGGGTTGTATACGAGCGCCCTCTCAAGCGATGCTGCGGCCTCTTCATAGCGCCCGGATGAGATATGCATCATGGCAAGGTCATACTGGGCCTCCGGATTGCCCGGGTCCAGCTCCAAGCTTCTCCCGCACGCGGCGGCGGCTTCATCGGCAAGCCCGCGTCGCAGAAGTATCTTGGCGAGGTTGTGCCACGCGCCGCCGATGGCGTCGTTGATGGCGATTGCGCGGCGGATCTCAGCCTCGGCCTCGTCGAGGTTCCCCATGTGATAATAAACCTTGCCGAAATTATTGTGCCCCTCGGCGTAGTCAGGGTTGTCGCTCGTGAGTTCGCTGAAGACCATGAGGGCCTGAGGATCCTTGCCGAGGTAGTGCAAAGTCAGGCCGAGGTTATTTTGCGCCGGGACAAACCAGGGGGCAAGTGTGAGACATCTGCGAAACTCCGTTTCGGCTCGCTCAAAGTCGCCGACGTTTTTCAATAGACAGCCGAAGTCATAGTGTGCCGCGAAATCGCTCTTGTCAAGCTCAACGGCTTTCCTGTAATGCTCTTCGGCGGAGGTTATGCGCCCCATTTTCTGGTAAGTATTCCCGAGCAGCCTCTGAACCTTGGAGTCGTCCTCCCGGACACCCGCGGCCTTGAGCAGGTATTTCTCCGCCTCCTCGTACTCGGCCTCGACAAGATGCGCGCGGCCAAGCTGGACGATAGCATCGAAAAAGTCGGGCCTGATGGCAATGGCTTTCCGATAGTGCTCGACGGCGTGTTCGATCTTGCCTTCGAGCTCGTACACATAACCAAGGGCAAAAATGGCCTCGGAAAAGTCGGCCCTTAGCACGATGGCGCGGGAAAGCGCCATGCGCGCGTCTTCGAATCTTCCCGCCTGGGCAAGAGCAACTCCGTAATTGCACTGGATTTCAGGGGAATCGGGGGACTCGGAGGCCATTTGCCGGTAGTTTTCCACGGCCTCCTCGATGGCGTCGAGCCTCAGTTGCGTGGTGCTTCTGCCGGCGGAGGTGTCACCTCCGATCGTACCGTCTTGAGGGGCTTTTGAGCCCTTTTTCTTCCAGAAGGAAAACATAGCACCGTCCGGGGGATTATATCGGCCGCCGTGGCGGGCATATGAAAGCCCGATGTCCTTAATAATTATAGGCGCACGGGCCCGGCCAGTCAAAGCGAGGACTCAAAACGCGAGGGGCGGCAGGTTGACTTTGGGCGCGCACACATGTAGGATTTGGCCGGTCTAACTCCGTGAGCGGGGGCATTTATGAGAGGCAAAATCGCATTTCTGGCGTCCTTTGTGCTCATTGCGGCGGGTTGCGCCACGACTGACAGCACAAAAAACGGCGACAGCGAACAGAACCCGACCGAAAAGGCGGTGGCTGCACGCGCCGGGGAATTTGTCGACGTGGTGATGGCCGACGATTTCGAAGGCATCAGACCCATGGTAATAGGTAGCCAGCGCAACTCCTATTCCCCTGAGGCGTTCGTGCTGGACAGGTTCCGGGCGCGGTTGGGGAGTTTTCAGGTTGTGGTCGTCGACAAGAAACGAATCGGCGCAGCGAATGTCAAAGACACTCGCTACGTACTGAGTTCGATGGTCGTTCACGCGAGATTCATGACGACAAATGATGTCCTGCCTATAGTGGTCAATCTCTACTGGCAGCAGCAAGGCGGGACGTGGTACATAGTCCCTTATCCTGAACTCGAGTAGCCCGTTTTGGAGACAGCGATGAAACTCAAAGGCGCCACTCTCCCTGCAGCCGTGACGTCGACCGGGATTCCGTTCTGGCCAAAACGCTCCGGCAAAGTGCGCGATGTGTACGATACCGGCAAGCACCTTCTCATCGTCGCGTCCGACAGGATAAGCGCGTATGACTCGGTACTTGCCAACGGCATTCCATGCAAGGGACGGGTTCTTACGAGCCTCAGCCTGTTCTGGTTTGATTTCCTGAAAGACGTGGCGCCGAATCATCTCGTGACAAGCGACGTTACGGCGGCCGACGGTCGTCTCAAGGAATATGCTGCGATACTTGCCGGCCGCTCGATGCTGGTAAAAAAAGCGCGCGTGCTGCCCGTCGAGTGCATCGTCCGCGGATACTTGAGCGGCTCCGGCTGGAGGAGTTACAAAAAGACAGGCGCCGTTTGTGGCATCAAACTGCCTGACAAGCTTGTAGAATCGGACAAACTGCCGGAGCCTCTCTTCACCCCGACGACGAAGGCCGAGGAGGGCCACGACGAGGACATTTCATTCGCTGAGACTGTCAACCGCATAGGCCGCGAAGCGGCTGAGACTATCCGCGACCGGAGCATCGAGGTCTACACCAAAGCTTCCGAATACGCGCGAACGCGCGGCATCATCATAGCGGATACCAAGTTTGAGTTCGGCCTGATAGACGGCGAGATTACGCTTATCGACGAGGTCTTGACGCCCGATTCATCACGCTTCTGGCCCGCCGATGACTATGAACCGGGGCGCGGTCAAAAGGCGTTTGACAAGCAGTATGTCCGGGACTATCTGGACAAGAGCGGCTGGGACCACCAGCCGCCTGCGCCGGCGCTTCCAGAGGAGGTCGTTGTCAGGACGCTGGAACGCTACATAGAGGCCTACGAGCAACTCTCAGGGGAGACCTTTGAGATCTGAAAATAACGTGCGCGCGGGACAAGCGGCGCTTCTCTTTGCGGAGGCGCTATGATCCACGTGAAGACGCGCAGGCGGCTGGCCGCGTCGGTGATAGTGCTATTTCTCGCGGCGTCGCTCACGCTCACCTACATGGCCCGCCGCGAATGGGCTCCAGGCGCACTCGTGGAACGCGCCCGGCGGGATTTTCACGATGCGACCGGCCTGAACGTGACTTTTTCCGGCGCGACCGTCTTTGTTGATAACACCGTGGTTTTCGATGGCGCGTCAATTGGAAATGCCGACGGGGAGATTCTCAGCGCGTCCAAAGTCGCAGTGACAGGCCTCCCAAGGCCGGGCTCAGCGTGGAAACCGGAGAGACTCGACCTCGCACAGCTTACCGCCTCGGCACATCTCCGTGGAGGATTACAGCTCCGCACGATGGTGATTATGGATGGGTTGATGGAGGAGGCCGGCATCATCAGGGTCACCCTGCCTGAGTACATTACCGTCGAAATCAGACATCCTGGCGTAGGAGTCGTGGACTATGGAGCCCCAGGCGCATCCTTCAGGCACAAGAGAATCCTTGAACTCGTCCCGGTCGACAGGCAGGCCCCGGAGAGCTTCGAATTTACCGTAGCGCCGACGGAAGCAACGCTTCGAGACGACCTCAATGATGCCGGCGATCCTCTTGTCAAGGCGCTGGTGGACGCTGCGCAAGTCGTGCTTGCCAGGACGGACCAGCCGTCGTCCGGGCATCTCACAGCTGTCTGGAAAAAGGGCACAGAGAAGGTCACGTTCGAGAACGAAACCGGTTGGCGCCTTGAGAGTGATCGTTTTGCCTCGCTGGCAAAGGATGGCGAACTGCGTGTCGTCCTCACTTCGTTTGTGACTGAGGACGGTCGGCTGGCGGCTCTTGACGGGTCAATCGAAGCGTTCATGCCCCTTGCGAAGTCTCAGGTGCTGGCTGAGTGCCTCGCAGCCGTCGGGCTCTCAGGTCTGTCGGGCGATGGTGTGCCTGATGCGTTTGAAAACGTCCATGTCGCATTAGGTTTTTCTGCCCGGGACGGCCAGGTCAAGATACGTCCGCAGGACGAAAGACCCGCGCTCATCTGGAGTGAGGTGGATGGGAAGCCTATTGCGCTCTTCACGGGGGAAGGCTGTGGCCGGCTTGACGACGTAATGGGTAAGCTCCTATCGGCCGCCGGGGAGAACTGACCCCAACGGAGACTTACCTTGGCGGCAGGCCGGGATATTCCTCGGCAATTTCGATGGCCTTCAAGAGCGCCCTTGCCTTGTTGAGTGTTTCCTCATACTCATTGGCGGGCACGCTGTCCGCAACAATCCCTCCACCGGCCTGCACGTGAGCCTTGCCGTCAAGGTAGACCACGGTTCGAAGCGCGATACACGTGTCCATATTGCCGGAAAAATCAATATATCCCACGGCGCCTGCATAGGGGCCGCGGCGAGTGGGTTCGAATTCATCAATAATCTGCATCGCGCGCACCTTCGGAGCGCCGGAAACCGTGCCCGCGGGCAGGCACGACTGGAGCGTGTCGATGGCGGTCCGGCCCGGGCGCAGCTGGCCGGTGATATTTGAAGTAATGTGCATAACGTGGCTGAAACGCTCTATTACCATGCATTCATCGACTACGACCGTGCCGTAGCGGGCCGTTCTGCCAACGTCGTTTCGCCCAAGGTCGACGAGCATGACGTGCTCGGCACGCTCCTTTTCGTCGGCCAGAAGCTCCGCGGCCAGCGCATGATCCTCCTCGGGAGTCTTTCCACGCGGACGCGTCCCAGCTATCGGCCTCAAGGTGATCTTATCCCCTTCCACGCGCACCATGACCTCGGGCGATGAGCCGATAAGTTTGAGGTCGCCGAACTTGAGATAGAACATATAGGGGCTCGGATTGACCATCCGCAGGGTTCGGTAGATATTGAAAGGGTCGGCCTTCGTCGCGGCGGTGAGGCGCTGCGAGAGGACTATCTGGAAGATGTCTCCGGAAAAGATGTACTCCTTGACGCGTTCGACGGCCTTGCAGTAGTCGTCGCGGGTGAAATTGGACGTATAGTCGAGCTTTGCCGGACCGGCCGACGAGATATCGTCGCTTACGATGACGGTCGGCGTACGCAGCGTTTCCACCATCTCGTCGACGCGGGCGGCGGCGCGATTGTAGGCCTCCTTGACGCTGTACCTGGAGGTGTCGGCGCAAGTGAGGACTTTGACGGTGTTGTTTATGTGGTCAAATATGAACATCGAGTCATAGAACGCGTAAAACATGTCCGGCGCACCAAGTTGGTCAGGCGGCGAGTCCGGCAGGCGTTCCACGTAGCGAACCGAGTCATAGGCGCTGTAGCCGACGGCCCCGCTGCAGAAACGGGGCAGACTGCCCGGGTGGACGAACTTGACCGACGATATAAACTCGTGCAGACTCTCAAAGGGGTTTTCGGCCGTAAATGTGCGCGAGTCGTCCCCCTGTGTGATGGTCACTTCGTTCCTTCTGGCGAGAAACGTCGCGAACGGATTTGACCCCACGAAGGAGTATTGGGCGATTCTTTCCCCGCCTACGACGCTTTCGAGAAGAAAGGCGTACTGAGGGTCCTCAACCTTTCTGAAGGCCGCCACTGGCGTCAGCGTATCGGCCAGAAGCTGGCGATATACGGGGACGCGCGCGCCGCCGACGGCGAGTTTTTCGTACTGCGAGTACTCGGGATAATATGCGGGCATAGCGCCTCCCTTTAAGGACCCTGACCGGGAAGATTGTACCCTGTGAGTGGATTGTTTCAAGTGACGGGCGCGGTTTTTGAAAAGCCTTGCACTGTCTGAAGGGGTCAGATAGAATTCATATTAGACAAATTCAGGGGTGAAAAATGTACGAAATTCGAGTGGAAACAGAGTTTGCGGCGGCGCACTACCTTCGGGAATACCACGGCAAGTGCGAGAATCTGCACGGGCATAACTGGAAGGTGGAGATAAGGCTGCGTTCGGAAGTACTGGACAAGACCGGGATGCTCATGGATTTCAAGCATGCCCGCGAGATATTGCATGATGTGATAGGCCGGCTCGACCACAAGTACCTGAATGAGGTCGAGGAGTTCAAAGAGGTTAACCCCACGACCGAAAATCTCGCGCGGATTCTGTACGAAGAGATACAGGCAAGACTGCCCGAAGGCATCAAGGTCTCGCGCGTGACATGCTGGGAGAGCGAGCGTTGCGGGGCAAGCTACTTCAAGGAATAGGCATTTTTACCGTTTAGAATCTTCAATCCTCCGGAAAACATGCAATGACAAAGCTGCAGGTTGCGCTGGATTTTGTGGACTTGAGCCGGGCGCTCAAAGCCGCCGAGGCGGCCGTCGCAGGCGGTGCTGATATACTCGAAGCGGGCACCCCGCTTATAAAGTCCGAGGGCCTTAACGCCGTTAGGGAACTGAAGAAACGTTTCCCCCGCATAGAGATAGCCGCGGACATGAAGACCATCGACGCGGGGCGAACGGAGATAGAGTCGGCGGCCAAGTCCGGCGCAACTGTGGCGACGGTCCTCGGCCTTTCGAGCCTCTCCACCATTGAGGAGTGCGTCGAGGCCGGTCGCAACT
>CALMGO010000037.1 GCA_937863625.1 uncultured bacterium | reverse complement strand
CTGGGGTTTCAGACTGTGGTGGGTCTGGCGCTCACAGTGAGCGTGTATGACACACTGTGGGGCGCGGGCAAAGGCCACTATCTCGACAGACGCGAACTCTGGAAACACAGCCTCGGCGTTGCCACGGCGGCGCGGATACTATCACCCAACCGCAACAGCAAGGAAGCCGCGGTCGGTTTCACCGCGGGTATGCTGCACGACATTGGAAAGACTATATTCGACACACACCTTTCGGATGAATACGGCAAGGTAGTGGAAACATGCCAACGCGAGCAGGTTCAGATGTACGTCGCGGAAAGATCCGTGCTCGGAATAGATCATGCAGAGCTCGGTGAGAGAGTGGCACGCAGATGGCAACTGCCTGACATACTGTCTGAAAGCATCCGCTATCATCACAGCCCCACGGAAGCGGACCAGGAATATGCCCGGGTGAGCGCACTTGTCAACCTGGCGGACTGCATCAGCGAGTTGGAAAGTTATCGCGAGAAGATTGAAGCGCTGCAGACCTGATAAGACAGACCGTCCCTCCGAGGAAACTGTACCTATGGAACTTCTCAGGAAGATAGACTCGTTGCAGGCCAAGGTCGGCATAATAGGCTTGGGCTACGTTGGACTGCCGCTGGTTCGTGAATTCGCCAAGGGGGGATACACCGTAACCGGATTTGACATTGACCCGGAGAAGGTGGAAAAGCTCAATCGCGGCGAGAGTTACATAAAGCACATCCCATCGGCACTGGTTGAAGAGCTTCGGCAATCCGGCCGCTTTCATGCGACGACCGACTACAAGCTCCTCTCAGACGTCGATTGTGTGATTATCTGCGTGCCGACGCCGCTCGACAAAATGCGCGAGCCGGATCTCTCCTACGTCGTCAAGAGCATCGAAAGCACCGCGTCATGCCTGCACAGCGGAGAGTTGGTAATACTCGAAAGCACCACATATCCCGGCACCACCGATGAGGTGGTAAAGCCGATACTCGAGGCCACCGGGCTTGTCTGCGGGAAGGATTTTTTCCTGGCGTTCAGTCCCGAACGCGAAGATCCCGGCAACCCCAAGTACACCACCGGGAATATCCCGAAGGTTGTAGGGGGCGTCGACGAAAAAAGCGGCCAGTTGGCAGCGGCGCTCTATCGAAACGTGGTGGGGGCGGTCGTGCCGGTGCCGAACGCGCGAGTCGCGGAAGCCTGCAAGATACTGGAGAATATCTACAGGTCGGTCAATATCGCGCTCGTCAATGAACTTAAGGTCCTCTTCGACAAGATGGGCATCGATATATGGGACGTGATTGAAGCGGCCAAGACCAAGCCTTTCGGCTTTCAGGCTTTCTATCCGGGGCCGGGACTCGGCGGACACTGCATTCCCATCGACCCGTTTTATCTTTCGTGGAAGGCCAGGCAGTATGAAACGCCGACGCGGTTTATCGAGCTGGCGGGAGAGGTGAACCTCGCTATGCCTGACTACGTCGTATCCAAAGTGGCCGATGCTCTCAACGACGCAGGAAAACCGCTCAAGGGTTCAAAGATACTGGTTCTGGGCGCGGCGTACAAGAAGGACGTCGATGACCACAGGGAAAGTCCTTCGATAGTAATAATCGAAAAGCTGGAGGAGAAGGGCGCTGCTGTAAACTACAATGACCCGCACATACCGCGGTTTGCCAAGCAGCGCGAGCATGACATCAGGCTTGAGAGCCTGCCGCTGACCGCCGAGCTTCTGGAGAGCCAGGACGTAGTGCTCATCGCTACTGACCACACGGCGTATAACTACGAGTGGATAGTCGAACATTCGCATATCGTAATCGACACGCGCAACGCAACCAAAGGCGTAACAAAAGGCCGCGAGCGGATACGCAAGGCGTGAGGAGCGCGTAAGTGAAGGTTGCCAATGTAGTCGGCGCACGCCCGAATTTCATGAAGATAGCGCCGATCTTACAGGCTATGCGCCAGGACAGCTTCTTCACCCCCATCCTCATACACACCGGCCAGCACTACGATGCGGCAATGTCTGACGTCTTTTTTCGCGAACTCGAGTTGCCGATTCCCGACGTCAATCTTTCGGTAGGTTCGGGCTCCCACGGCAAGCAGACCGGCGAGGTGATGGTCCGCTTTGAGGAGGTCATAAGCGCTGACAGGCCTGACCTCGTCCTCGTGGTTGGCGACGTAAACAGCACGCTCGCGGCGGCGCTTGTGGCCGCCAAGATGCACATAAAGGTGGCGCACGTGGAGGCCGGGCTCAGGTCGTTTGACCGGTCCATGCCTGAGGAGATAAACCGCATCCTGACGGATGCCATTTCCGACTTTCTTTTTGTGACGGAGAGAAGCGCCGAGCACAACCTGGCCGCCGAGGGAGTGAAGGCGGAGAAGGTGTTCTTCGTCGGCAACGTCATGATAGACGCGCTGATGGCAAACAGGAAGAGGGCCGCGGCGTCCGACGTTCTGAAACGGTTCAGGCTGGAAGAAAACGCCTATGCGGTACTGACGTTGCACAGGCCGTCAAACGTGGATGCGGCCGAACCGCTCGAAAGGATCGTGGCGGCTTTGGAGGTCATAAGGGACAAGGCGCCGATTGTCTTTCCGGCTCACCCGCGTACGCTCAAGAACCTGCAGAGATTCGGGCTTTTGGAGCGGCTCGAACGGGGGGGCAAGGTACGCGTTGTGGAGCCTCTGGGCTACGTCGATTTCCTGCGCCTGACGGACGCATCGAGAATGGTGATAACCGATTCAGGCGGACTCCAGGAAGAGACCACCATGCTCGGTGTCCCCTGCGTAACGCTCAGGGAGAACACAGAGAGACCGGTCACGGTGGAGCAGGGGACAAGCACCCTCGTCGGAAATGACACGGCAAAGATATTGGCGGCGGCCGAAAACGGGCTGGCATCGGGACGAATGACCGCACGCATCCCGGAACTATGGGACGGTCAGGCCGCCGAACGGATAGCGGCCGTTCTAAAGAAGCACTTCTCTTAGCCTGGGCAAGACAGACGCTCAGGCTTCCTCCTGCTCGGCCTTTATGAGCCTGTACTGAAAGACCATTCCAGTTGCGGTAAGCACTGCCCACGCGGCGAGGATGACGGTAAGCATCTGGACATCCGGCGCCGGCAGCGTGCTCAGGCATACAAAAGCGAGCCCGGCAACCGCGACAAGCGCCATCAGGGCGCCCCACGCGCTTGTCGTCAGTACAACGAAGAAACGAAGGAAAATGGCCGCCGGTATGCCTGCAACGATGAAGCCGGCTGCCGCAACGGCTATGGTCTGCCCACTCGCAAAATCGAGCGGCATGTTGTAGAGCGCTCCCACGATTACGGCGACTATCGCGCCAAGCACGCCGGTTGTGACAAAGGCGGCCACTCTTTGCATCGGGAAGGCAATCGCCACCCCCGCCAGCCCCAGTACAATCGGCGCGACGCAGGCGTACTTAGCCGGAAGGTGGGGCGCGACGAAGAACCACCCAACGACCGCAGCAGCCAAGGCAGTCAAGAGCGTAGTAAAAAGACGGTAGACCTTCCACCCGTAGAAAATGGAGATAACAGCGTTGACAAGAAGTGTCGCGGTGCCTACGACGCCGAAAAGCGCCAGTTGGAACGTACTGGTTTCGCCCATGCCATATCCTCCATGCAAAGGGACTGGACCTGGGGATTTTTCGACAGGGGAGGCGCGCAACTGTAACTAAAACCGCATCCTATTGCAGGACAAGGCTTTGCGATTGGAGAGCATATTGACATTCCTGGGTTTTCGCGTATCATTCGGGGTGTTATTGACACATATGAGGGGCGGACCATGCACAGGATGAAGGTAAAAGTCGGCGTAATGGGTTCAGCGGGCGGGCGAATGTCCGATGACCTCAAGAGCAAGGCGA
>CALMGO010000036.1 GCA_937863625.1 uncultured bacterium | reverse complement strand
CGCTTCACCTTTATCCGGAGCACCTCCAGAAGCGTCTTTTCCCCCCGCCCCGGACGCACAAACCCCGTCAAGAGCATCACCGACACGCCGATAGCCCCTGCCGTCATCCCCGTCACGTGGCTTATGTGCGCCACGTCGCTACCCCCGCTCAGAAACCCCAGCGTGTCCAGGACGAAGTACCCGAGCAGCACCCACACCGCGCTGAGTTGAAAGAAAATCGGTCGCCAGAAAAGAAACATCATCATCGATATCTCGTTTATGGGATAGAGCACCAGGAACATCCCTGCCACCCCCATCACCGCTCCCGACGCCCCAAGCATCCGGATTCCCGTCCCCGGAAAAAGCACCCAGCCTATCCCGCTCGCCACCGCCAGCAGGAGGTAAATGAGCACGTACGGCGCGTGCCCTATCTTCGCGTTTACCGCGTTGCCGAAGACAAAGAGGAATATCATATTCCCCGCCAGGTGCCACACTCCCGCATGCAGAAAAGCATGCGTCACCAGTTGATACGCCTTGAATCCGTACTCCTTAAGGTCCTCGCGCAGCTCATCCACGTACTCTTTCGCCATCTTCTCGCCGAAATAGTCCGCAACTTCAACTCTGACCTTCTCAATCTGCGCTTCTTTGTTCAAACTGTAAAGTAACAACCCCTCCGGCGCATTGTAGTAGTCGTACGAAAAGTCCACCACCGCAATCAGCACGGTGAGCGCGATTATCGCCCAGTTGGCCCACGGCCACCGCTGCATCATCACGTCGGCTTTGTACGGTATCATCTCTTCACCCCGTGTCCCTGAAACGCCACTCTTTTACCACCTCCTCTACCCTTTCTCAAGCCCCTTTATTCAAAATGCCGCCCCGCCACCCTGAATCCTCCCGCGCTTTCGCCTGACCTCGCCGCCCGTAAAGATTTCTTCGTCCGAAAGCCGCCCTTGGACGTAATAGGCATATAAGGCGGGTGTGTTGACCCGCCCTTGGCCCGAGCCTGATACGTGAAAGGGGCGCCCCTATGAGCCGCCTGGCCATGACACTCAAATCCGTCGCCGCCGCCTTCGCAACCGTCGTGATAACGATTGTCATTATTTTCGGCGTGGCTCTCGTCGAACTGCTTCTCTTCGTCCCCTTCCTGAAAGACAAATTCGACGACGAACGTACCGGCCTCACAAAACTCGCCATATTCATCGCAGTTCAGTTGATTGCGTTTTTCGCCCCGCGCAGGCGACCCTCTCGCGCTTAAATGCTCCGCGCCGTCATCCACCGTGGCCGTGCCTCTCGCTTTGTGCTTTCCAATCTTCTGTTTGCCACGCTTGCCCGTTTCAAGGGCAGCCGCGAGGGCAAGTGCGCATTGAAAGCGCAAGCGACAGATACTATTTATTATGACACAACCGGCAACATGGCGAAAAAACTATAGACACGAACCGCGCCTTCTTCGTATACAATGTTGTCGACGGGTTGACACCGAAGATACCCAGGGAGGGGGATGTACAAGACATGACCGGAGTTTCTGGTAGAAAGCCGCGCGGAGGCAACTGGGATTCCATTCTGCTGACCGTGCTGTACGTCTGGGCGTTGGCATCAGGCCTTCTAGCATCATGTGGCATCGCCTCCAAGGGAATGCCTGATCATGCGTTCGCAGTGAACGACTGGTTTCTTGTGCGGACTCGTTCTGCGATATTTCTCGGCCTCTACTTCTTCGCTCTCGCCAAGAGCTCTTGCGGGATCGTCGCAGTCCACACCCGCTCACGTGTATCCTGGTGGTTGACATTTGCCCTGATGGCGCTGAATGTGTCAATGTTCCTGCCACTTTTCCTGTTGAGTCCTATCGGCGCCGAAAAGCCCGTGTTGGCGGGCGCGCCACTCTTGCCAAAGATGGCAGCGTCGGCAGTACTGCTTCTCTTCATCGTCCCTCAGTTACATTGGCTAATGACGAAGTACAGCGCGTGCTTCGTTGGTAAGACAAGCACTAAAAGTGACCGGCAGCAAAGTTGACACGAAGAATGCGAAGTTACACGGTCTCCATAGTGACGCAACCGGCAACCAGACGAAAAAACGTTAGACTCAGAACCCTCCTTCTTCGTATACAATGTTGCCGATGAGTTGACATCGATAGTACGCAAAGGGGGACCTGACATTATACCCCGGATCAAGTTCAATCGGCAAGGCGAGAAAAGGAAGCGCGAATAACGCTTTCTGCCCCCAATTATTCGAGTGAGACGTTTGCTGAGGAATAGGATATGCTGTTTGCGCTGATGTACACAGTCAGTGTGTTGCTTATCGGCACTCTTGCGCTACGGGCATCCCCGGGGAAACGACGCTGGTTCTTCATGGGCCTGACGCTCAGTCTTCTCCTTGTCGGCCTTGTGTTTGGAACTGCGTTGTGGCTTGGACAGATACCACCTGAGGCGGTTACCATCACAACGATGCAGGGCTTAGCTATAGGAATTACGGATCGTTACCATCGTAGTGGACGCATCCCAACTACATTGTCTGAGTGGGCGCATGAGCAAGGTATAGATAGAGAGATAACTGACGGCTGGGGTCGCGCGATATTGTTCCGACGCGACGGTGATTCAACGATCACGGTAGAAAGCTTGGGCAAAGATGGGCGAAAAGGTGGAACCGGTCGCGATGCTGATATAACACTGACTTTTGATGCGGCAGAACCTTATTAGGGATAGCCCTTCGACAGGCGCGAGGGACAGCGACGATTTATTATGGCAAGCGGCAACGTGACAAGAGGACGCGCAGGTAATGGTTTCTGTCGCCATTTACGTCCGAGGATTATTACGATGCAACCATAAGAAGTTGCAGCACGTATGCCAGTTTGGAATTCGATGGCGCCGCGAGTGTTGAGCAATGAGTGAACAGTCTTCACAAAACGATCGTCCCGGTCACAGCAAGATGCCGTACGTTCTGGCCACGGCATTCCTGGCGGTTCTTCTCTTGGGCTACAACTGCTGGGTCGACTGCAGAGTGCCTGCGTCTGGCTTTACGGGCGTCAACATGAAGAACACTGCCTTGTGTATTAACCGATACGTAAGTGCACAAGGTGCTTACCCGGAACAGCTCAGGGATATGATTCCCTTATCGGATCAGGATGAAAGTATGTTGCTTGACGGATGGGGTCGAGAACTCGGGTATCGTCGCAATGCTGACGGCACGATCACGTTGTACAGCTACGGCAGAGACGGGGTACTTGGGGGGCAGGGTAAGGACTCAGACATGTTCAGGACATACGAGGGTACATCGTGGTATCCTGGCCCCGTTAAGTGAGGACTTGTGCGGTGAAAATGTGGCGCGCACTCATTAAGAGATGGCGGACAATTGTCGTGTGGGCGGCCGTTATCATCGTGTTGCTTGTGTGCCTGGCAGTGTTCTTCCCAGTGCCGATACCCCATTCCAAAAACGCCGTAACGCCGGATCAGATAGTGTCCTTGACTGTGTACGATGTAGACGGCCTGCGCCATTCGGCCATGCTCGAGTCCGCCTTGGCGCAGCACGCAAGCTTCCAGGTCGATCCGAAGGATATCGCGAAGATGTTCGCGCACACCAGCTACCGGTGGTCGCCGATATTACTTTGGAAGGGATCATATCTCTGCATCGGCAGCACCAGGGACGGTCGCGAATTCAGGATGATCTTTGGCAGGTCTTGCCGCCAATTTGAGATCATTGGTCAGAAGGGCTTCTATGTTCAGGATCGAGCCTCATGTATGGCATGCGCCGATGTGCTTGAGCGTGCTCGCAAAGAGGCTTTCACGCCCGCCAGGCGCGAGAATCAGGGAATTGGGCAGGAAGCTGGACAGGAGATCAGCGTCACAATACCAGTTCACAAATTAGACACAGATTAGGCACAGATTAGGGGCACAAATTAGGGACACAATACTGATTAGATAGCCGCGGGAGAGATTAGGGGAGAAACTGGGGACGCGATGCCCGTTGGCTAGTTTCGAGGACATGTCAGTGAAGTACCGCGCGGGATGGCATTGACGCTTCTGCGGGAAAATACCTGGGCGCCCGTAACCCAATAAAGCAAGAGCGTTGCGGATATGGATGGATGTGACGGCGGCTGTGGAGGCTACTTGCCGCCTGAAAGTCTGTCGGAGATTTCGTGGAGCGTCACGGCGATTTCGGCGGCCGTCTGCGGCCGTTCCTCGCGTTCGATGCGAAGGCAGTTGAGAATCAACTGATCGAGTTCCGGCGGTACTACCGCGCGCGTCTCCGAAGGCGGCGACGGGATAAGCACGAGGTGATTGTATGTCGTCCGTTCGAGTCTCAGCTGCTCGCGTTCTTCCTCGCGTTCCCAGTAGGGGTTCGCCCCTGTTATCACTTCGTACATCGTCACGCCGAAAGCATATATATCCACGCGGTGGTCGAGATGATGTCCGCGAACCTGTTCCGGTGAAAGATATGCGACCGTTCCGCTTCGCCGATACATGCCCGCCGTGTCGGACTCTTCGATGATGCAGAAATCGAGGTCGATGATCTTCGGTTCGAGCGCTTTCGTCACGACGACGTTATAAGGGTTGAGGTCGCGATGCACGAGATGTTTTTGATCGTGAAGATACGCGAGCCCCTCGGCGACTTTCGCGAAGACCTTCACCATGTCTTCAAAGGTAATAGAGCCTTCGCGCGCCATCGTCCCGAGCGCCTGGCCGTCGATGGCCTCGATCGCGGCGTATTCGTTGCCGGGCCTGTATCCGAACTCAAAAGTCTTCATGACGTACGGATGATCGATCGAATAAAGAATCTCGTCGATGTCGGGCTGCTTGCGGCGGATGGCGCTGCGAATGCGGACGCAGTCGGGCCTGTAGACTTTGAGAAGGCAGCCGCGCATGGTCTTTTTGTTGCGGGCCTTGTAGAGGACGGACATCCGGCCTTCATCCACCTTGCCGAAGGTCTCGTACTTCGAGAGCCCCTCGGACGAAAAAAGACTCTTGAGGATGTCTGTGATGCCTTTGGCCATGCAGAGAATATCCCTATGACGGTTGCGACGTCGCGGCAAATACTCTAAACAAAAAAGGCGCCGCGTGAATTCCACCCGGATTCGTCGCGGGCGCTCCAAAGGGAAAAAACTTCCACGGCGGAAATACTAAAGTCATGCCCCGCA